>JBKJYC010000144.1:0-8733 GCA_046715885.1 Usitatibacter sp. | reverse complement strand
CCGCGCTATCGTCTTGCGGATTGCCCTGGGCGCCATCGTGGCGAGCGCGGTGGCGGCCTGTGGAAGCCGGAGCGGTTCGGTTGAGTTGCCCGCGCCCGCGCCGCCTCCGGCCGCGTCGAACATCGCGCTAGTGCTCGGATCCGGTGGCCCCCGGGGATTTGCGCACATCGGGGTTCTGAAGGGGCTCGAAGATGCCGGCATCCGGCCCGACCTCATCGTTGGATCGAGCGCCGGGGCTTTGATCGGAACTATCTACGCTTCGGGCATGGATGCCCGAGCGCTGGAGCGCTTGGCTGATGACATGAGCCTGCTGCGCTTTCTGGAGCCGCAGTTTCTGGTCGGACGGCCCGGAACGGGAAAACCGATAGAAGCGTTCGTGGATGAAGTCGTCTCGAGTCGGCCGCTCCAGGCGATGGCCACTTCGATACGGATAGCGGTCACGCGGCTCCCCGAGCGATCCCTGCTGCTGCTGGGTCAGGGCGACGCGGGACTGGCAGTACGCGCCTCTGCCGCGGATCCCGATCGGTATGCGCCCGTGCGCATCGGGCAGACGGAATATGCAGACGGAGATTTGGTAACGCCCGTGCCCATCAACGCTGCGCGCGAGCTGGGTGCGCGCTTCGTGATCGCCGTCGATGTGTCGGCGTACGCAAGCGACACGCCCGCCGACGTGCCGCAGGAATGGCTAGCAAAGGACGCGCGGCGCGCTCGGCAGATTGCCTCTGAGGCGTCAAGTGCCGACGTCTTGCTTCATCCAAACGTCGGGTACTACGCGGGCTTCAGCGCAGATTACCGACGTCGGGTGATCGCATTGGCCGAGCAGCACACTCGCCGGCGGTTACCCGAGATTCGCGCAGCAATGCTCGCGGCGGGATTGCAGCCACCGCCGCAACGCTCAGCAGCGCAACCCAGCCTCCCGACTGGCCTGCCCCATACTGCGCAAGCGCTCTCGAAGTGATTGCAGCCCTGCAGGGAGTCGTCCGGCGGACGGTCGAAGCACTCAGCGAAGAAGGATTCGGCATCCTGGCCGAGATCGACGTCGCGGCAACCCTGAAGAAGAAGCTCGGGCTCGACGTCCCAGCCTATCGGATACTCGGCGCATGTAACCCGCAGTTCGCCCATCAGGCGCTGGCAATGGAGCCGGAAATCGGAACCCTTTTACCCTGCAACGTGGTTGTGCGCGTCGTTGACGGCGATCAAACGCGCATCGATGTCATGGATCCGGCCGCCGTCCTGGGGTTGGTAGGCAGGAAAGAGATCGAGCCCATCGCGCAGCAAGTACGACAGAGGTTGGGTCGCGTACTGGCAGCCATCTAGATTCATAGGTTTACCCCTCAACCGAAGACACTTAGGAGCAACACATGAAACAGAGAATCTTGATCTCGATCGGCGCAATCGTCTTGGGCGCATCGACCCTTACCTTGGGGTACGCAGCTTCGAAAAGCCGCGAAGAAGGCACGGCCTGCGAAAGGATGATGCGCGAGCACATGGGCAAGGCGGAAATGAATTGTCAAGGCATGGGCAGGGATGGCATGGGCAGGGATGGCATGGGCAAGGAAGGCAACTCGATGATGGATAGGAATCACATGGGAATGACGGGCAAAGGCGATAGCGGCATGCTGGGCAAGCATCACATGGGCATGATGGGAAGCGAGATGCCCAAGGAATGCGAGGAGATGATGAGAAAGCATGGGATGCCGGCGACAGAATCTCTGAGCGCCACACCTACGGCCCCCGCAAACTAGCCGTTGCGACCGGATCTGCCATTTCGCCCACCGCCGGAGGGTTGTCGCTTGGGCCGAGCGCTCTTCGGACTGCTTGCATTCGCTCGCTCAGGGTGCGGGGCGATGAAAAGGGGTTGTAACCCAGGAAGCGAAAGATTGCCGGGAATGCGAGTACCGGCGGTGCCGTTCGGCCCTCTTCCCGGTTGAGGACCGTCGAAGCATTTACTTCAAGGCGGGCGCCAACCTTCGCCTGCGAAAGCCCAAACATTCGTCTGCGCCGCATGATATGGGCGCCGATGGTTGTCGGTGCGGCTACCTGGGCCACCACAGTGGGCGTTGCCGTTGCACGCCGGACCAGGTCGCGCGCTATCGCGCGAGGATTTCCGGCCCACTGCTCGATCGCATCGATCTCCATGTCGAGGTGCCGGCGCTTCAACTCACGGGGCGCGAGATCGAAGACCGAGCGCGGATCGATGCGAAAGGACAGGGGCTTCTTCGCAGCGCCGTCTTGCGGTTTGGGCTTTCCGCGCGAGCGCACCATCGTTCCCAGCGCGCCGACGCGGGCCCCGGTAGGCGAACGTCCAGCGGCTGCTCAGGGTGAAACTGATCAGGAACCGGTCAGGTAGCCAACGACATCGGCGGCAACGTCGCCCATCTGGAGGAACATTTCGCCGCGCAAATGACCGCGAGGCCTGCCAGCGTGTTGACGACACCGACGCTGAGGAAGCGCCCGGCTTCGAGGAACCGCGCGGAGCTCACTGCGCGCCGGCGCGTAGTACTGGCCACCCAGCGGTAGCCACGCGAGGACACGCTGCGGTCGTGCCCGGGGAACCGCCCCGCCGCCCGGACGGAATCTGTTACCTTTCCATCGATCCGGATCGGCACGGGAAGCGTGAGCATGCGCAAGGCTGCGGTGGTTGGAGAGGCCGTTTGAGCGACGGCCGGCCGGTGGGAGAAACGGGCCTCGTCGAACCCGAACGCGGGAAGCCGTTTCTCACGACGATGCGCAAACTCGCGCTGGCGGCGACCGCGCTCCTCTACGTGGCCGGTGGCGCCGCGGTCTACGCGTTCATCGACGAGAAGACCGTGCGCACCGCGATGTCGTTGCCCCTGGCGCTCGTCGCCGCGCTGCTCGGACTCTCGCTGGTCAATTACGCGGTTCGCGCCTGGCGATGGGTCGTGCTCGCCGGGCATCTCGGCTTTCGCGTGCCGCCGGCGAGCAACGCGCTCTATTACCTCGCCGGCTTCAGCCTTACGTCGACGCCGGGCAAGGCGGGGGAGGCGGTGAGGCTGTGGTTTCTCAAGTTTGGTCACGGCGTTGCCTACGAACGCTCGGCGCCGCTCATGCTGGCCGACCGCCTCATCGACTTGTGGGCAGTGCTGTTGCTCGCACTCGTCTCGATCGCCGGATTCGCGGACTACCGATGGCAAGGGGCGGCGCTCTCCGCGGTCGTGGCGGCCGTGACCATTCCGGTCCTCTTCGCCCGGCGCTTCGAGCCTGCTCTCGGGGCGCTCTACCGTTTCGCGCCACGGCGCGGGCGGCTGCTCGTCCGCGGTCGCCGGATGATCAGGTCCATGTCCGCATTGAACAGCTGGCGGTCGTACGGATACACGCTCGTTCCGACGGTCGGGGGCTGGCTCGCGGAAGGCGCCGCGCTGTACCTCGTGGTGAGGCACTTCGGCGCGGACGTGACGTTTCTGGACGCGGTCTTCGTCTTTTGCTTCAGCATCATTGTCGGTGCGATCAGCATGCTTCCGGGCGGACTCGGGAGCACCGAGGCGGCAATCGTCATTCTGCTCAGGGTGCTGGGCGTGGACCTCGATACCGCATTGGCGGCCACGGCGATCGTTCGCGTGACCACGTTCTGGTTCGCCGTGGCCATTGGCGTGGCGTTGATGCCGGCGGCGATGAATGCGGCGGCGCGTTCGGCTCGCATCCGGACCGCGCAAGGTCCGGGCTTCCCGTGAGCCTCGGCGTTCAGGAAACCGCCGGACAGGAACGCGAGACGGACACGCTGCTGTGCGTCGACCTGGACGGGACGCTTCTCGCCACGGACGCACTGTGGGAGTCGCTGATCGTCCTCCTGAAAGCGAGGCCGTGGAACCTGTTGCTCCTGCCGGCGTGGATCCTGCGGGGCAAGGCCCGATTCAAGCGCGAGATCGCTTCCCGGACGCGCCTGGACCCGGCACCCCTGCCCTATCGCGAGGATGTGCTGGAGTTCCTGCGCCAGGAGCGCAGGACCGGCCGGGAAATCGTCCTGGCGACGGCGTCGGACCAGATCATCGCGGTCGGCATCGCCGAACACCTGGGCCTGTTCACCCATGTCCTCGCCAGTGACGGGGTGGTCAACCTGTCGGGCGCGAACAAGCTTCAGGCCGTGCTGGCCCATGCCGCGGGAAAAGGCTTCGACTATGTTGGAAACTCCACGGCCGATCTGGCGCTGTGGGAGCACGCCGAGCACGCCCTGCTGGTCTCGCCGTCGGCGCGGCTGCTGGAGCGCGCATCCCGGCTCGCACCGGTGAAGCAGGTGTTTTCAATCGAGCGGCGGCGGGTTTCGGACCTGCGGCGCGCGCTGCGAGTTCACCAGTGGGTCAAGAACGTCCTCGTGTTCGTCCCGATGGTCGTCGCGCACCGCATTTTCGACCTGGAAACAGTGCTGTCGTCGCTGTACGCGTTCCTGGCCTTCAGCCTTTGCGCGTCGAGCGCCTACATCGTGAACGACCTCCTGGACCTGGAATCCGACCGCCAGCACCCGTACAAGCGAACCCGTCCGTTCGCCTCGGGCGCGTTTGAAATCAGGACCGGAGTCCTGATGGCGCCGGCTCTCCTGGCCGCGAGCCTGCTCATCGCGGCGCTGCTCCTGCCGCCACTCTTCCTGGTCGAGCTGCTGCTCTACTTCGCCTTGACGCTGGCCTACTCCCTCTGGCTCAAGAGGGTCGTCATTCTGGACGTTCTCGTCCTCGCCTCGCTGTACACGATCCGTGTGCTCGCCGGCGACGCCGCGACGAACATACCGGTATCGCCATGGCTCCTGGCCTTCTCCATGTTTCTTTTCCTCAGCCTGGCGCTCGTCAAGCGATACAGCGAGCTGCGGCTCGTCGAAACCATGAACCGCGAAGGCGACAAGGGGCGCGACTACGTCGTGAGCGACATGGAGCTCTGGCGCAGCGTGGGTCCCTCCGCCGGCTACCTTTCCGTGCTCGTCCTTGCGCTCTACATCCACAGTCTCGAAGTGACGGTCCTGTACTCCACACCCATCGTGCTGTGGCTGATCGGGCCCTGCATGCTGTACTGGATCACCCGGATGTGGCTTCTCGCCCACCGCGGCCTGATGGAAGGCGATCCGATCGTGTTCACCGCGAAGGACCCTGTCAGCTATGCGGTCGGGAGCCTGATACTCCTGATCATCGTGGCGGCGTCCCTGCCGTGAGGCCGGCGCAACCCGCGCCCCCGCGCCGGGACCGGCGCTACGAGTCCTGGGGCCGGTATCCGATAGCCCCCCCGCGACAGGTCGAGCGAGTGTATTGGCGCCATGAGCCTCCCGACCTCGCCCGGCTCGCCGGCACCTTCCTCCCCTTCGGGCGAGGGCGCAGCTACGGCGATACCTGCCTGAACGCTGGAGGCGTGTTGCTCGACACCGCAACGCTGTCGCGCTTGATCAGCTTCGACGACCGGCTCGGCATCCTCCGCTGCGAGGCCGGCGTCACCCTGGCCGACATCCTCGAGGTGATCGTCGGGCGGGGTTGGTTCCTGCCGGTCACGCCCGGCACCAAGTTCGTCAGCGTCGGCGGAGCCATCGCGCACGATGTCCACGGGAAGAACCACCACAGGGCCGGCACGTTCGGCCGGCACGTCACGCGCTTCGAGCTCATCCGCTCTACCGGTGAGCGCCTCCTGTGCTCCCCCGCCGAGAACGCCGGCCTCTTCCGCGCGACGGTGGGCGGCCTCGGGCTGACGGGGCTGATCCTCTGGGCGGAGTTTCGCCTCAAGCCGATCACGACCGCGTTCATCGACACGGAACGCATCTGCTTCCGGGACCTCGACGAGTTCTTCGCGATCGCGGAGTCGTCGGACCTCGGTTTCGAGTACACGGTCGCATGGGTCGACTGCATGGTGCGGGGCAGGGCCCTTGGAAGGGGCGTGTTCTTCCGGGGCAACCACAGCGCGTCCGCCCCGGGCCCCCTCGACCGAAACAGGCGCCCCGGGGGCTTTCGCATGCCATGCGATTTGCCTGCCTGGTCCCTCAATCCGGCAACCGTGAAGGCGTTCAACAGCGTTTACTTTCATCTCCAGTCGCGCGCCGGCGCCAGCGGGGTCACGCACTACGACCCGTTTTTCTACCCGCTGGACCGGATAGGGGAATGGAACAGGATCTACGGGCCGCGCGGGTTCCTGCAGTACCAGTGCGTCGTGCCGCACCAGGATCGCGGCCCGATCCGCCGGATTCTGGAGCGCATCGCCGACTCGGGGATGGGATCCTTCCTGGCGGTGCTCAAGACGTTCGGCGCGCAGGCGTCGCCCGGCATGCTCTCGTTCCCACGGCCGGGCGTGACGCTTGCGCTCGACTTTCCGAACAACGGCGAGCGAATCCTCGGCCTTCTGGACGAGCTGGACGAGATCGTCCGAACGTGCGGCGGCGCGGTCTATCCCGCAAAGGACGCCCGGATGTCGGCACGGTGCTTCCAGTCGTATTTCAAGGCCTGGAGAGAATTCAGCGACTTCATCGATCCGAAGTTCTCCTCCAGCTTCTGGCGCCGCGTCAGCGCCGGGCAAGCGCCGGACGCATGAACCGGATCCTGATCGCGGGCGCGACCTCCGCAATCGCGCACGAGACGGCGAAAGTCTTCGCGCGGAAGGGCGCGCGCCTGTTTCTCGTCGGCCGCAACCCGGACAAGCTCGAGGCCGTCGCCGACGACCTGCGCGTTCGCGGAGCCGGCTCGGTCGATACCTTCGTGCTCGACCTGTCGGACCTGGACCGCCACGCCGGGATGGTCGACGCCGCGCGGCAATCGCTCGGATCGCTCGACGCCGTGCTGATCGCCCATGGCTCCCTGCCCGATCAGCAGGTCTGTGAACATGATCCCGAAATGGTCCGTGCCGAGTTCGCCACGAACGGCCTGAGTGTCATTTCGCTGCTCACGCTGCTCGGCGACTACTTCGAAAGCGAGGGGCGGGGCTGCATCGCCGTCATCGCCTCGGTCGCCGGCGATCGGGGCAGGCGAGGCAACTACGTCTACGGCGCGGCGAAAGCGGCCGTCGCCGTCTTCCTGCAGGGCCTGCGCGGCAGGCTCGCGCACGCAGGGGTGTCCGTGGTCACGATCAAGCCGGGGTTCGTGGATACGCCCATGACCGCGGCATTGCCCAAGAACTTTCTGTATGCCAGCCCCGCCACCGTCGGCGCGCGCATCCACAAAGCGATGCTCCGCGGGGAGGATGTGGTCTACGTGCCGTGGTTCTGGCGGTGGATCATGGCCGCCGTGAAGATGGTCCCGGAGCGCGTCTTCAAGAAACTGAACCTCTGAGGAGAGCCGGACCCATGGAAGGGAATCCGCGTCAGCAAGGCGATTCGAGCGAGGCCCTGCGAAAGCGGGCGCTGCTGATCCTCTCGGCGTCTGGCCTGCTGCTGCTCGCGCACGCCTTCATTCCGCTCGATCGGTTCATCCTCCGCGGAGACGACGCCTACTACTTCTTCAAGGTGGCTGAAAACTATCCACGGCTGGGATTCTGGTCCTTCGACGGGACCAACCCGACCAACGGGGTCCAGCCTCTCTGGGCGATCATCCTGACCGCGCTCGCCCAGGTGATGCACTGGGCAGGCATCAGGGACATCGATACCGTGGCGCGCGTGTTCGTCGCGCTTGCGGCGCTCACCCACTTCGCTTCCTGCCTGGTCCTGTTCCACCTGCTTTCCCGCAAGGTGTCACTCGGAACCGCGGTGGCGGCGACCGGGGCGTTCCTGTTCCCGATGGGAATCGTGTGGGCGAGGGTATGGGGAATGGAGAACAGCCTGTACGCGCTCCTGCTTCTTTCGACGGTCAGCTATTTCCATTTCGTGCATCTCGAGAATGCGTCGGTGCGGACGTCGATCATTCTGGGGGTGCTGCTCGGCCTCACGGCCCTGTCGCGTTTGAATGCCGGGCTTTTCATCGTGTGCCTGTTGGCGTGGTGGATGCTCGGTACCGGGAAGGGTTCGCTCGGAGGGAGGTTTCGCCTGGCCCTCGTCATCGGGGCGTCGGCGAGCCTGCTGATCGTTCCGTACCTGCTGTGGAACTATCAGGCGACGAATCACTTCCTCCCGGTCAGCGGGACCGTCAAGAGACTCGCGACCGCCGCCTTCCTCGCCAACCACGGGCTCGACACGCCGTTCAGCCTGCTGTTCTGGAAAGCGGTGTATCACGAGTACTTTGGCGCGGTGAAATGGTTCCTGAGCTCGAGGGCGGGTGACGGCCTGTGGATCCTCGGCGGCAGGGCGCTGTACGGTGGCGACAGCGCGATTCCCGCCAAGGTGCTGGGGTCGATACTGGCCGCCCTGCTGGTGCTGCCCGCCGTGCTCGGAGGGCCCATGCGCTGGTTCCGGTTCCTGGGCGATCGGCTGCGGCGCCTGCGCCAGTTCGCCTACGTCGCGGTGTTCGGCGCCGTCGATGCGGTGGTCTCGGTGATGCTTTATCCGACGCAATTGAGCTACGCGATGATCCGGTGGTGGCTGGTCGAGAACGAGATCGTGGTCGTCGTGCTCGTTTCGACGCTCGCCGCCGCGGCATTGAGTTGCGTTTCCGCGCGAATGGTCCCGGCACGGCTGCACCTCGCCGCGGCGACGGCCGCCCTGGCCATCCTGGTCGCGTTCCACGCGCAGCAGACCGTACGGCACTACTGGGGCTCCAGGGTCATGCACGACTGGAACTACTCGTGGAACGAAGAGAGCTACAAGGCGGCGCAGTGGCTGCGCGACAATGTGGCCGCGGATGCGAAGGTGGGGTCATGGAATGCCGGCGTCCTGGCGTACTACTC
>JBKJYC010000143.1:0-2825 GCA_046715885.1 Usitatibacter sp. | reverse complement strand
GTGCTGGTACGGGAAGTCGATGACGCCGGTGCGCGGGTCCAGGAGCGCCACGTAGGCGACGTCGGCATTGAACAGGGCCCGCACCTGTTCTCCCACGAGTTCGACCAGCGCGGAAAGGTCCAGCTTGCCCGCGAGTTGTTGCGAGACCGTGTTCACGGTGTCCAGCTCGGCGGCGCGTTGCTGCGATTCGGCGAAGAGTCGCGCGTTTTCGATGGCGACCGCGGCCTGCAGCGACAAGCCGACCAGGAACTCCAACTCCGTCTCGTCGAAGGGCCGGCCCGCATTGCGCCAGACCGCCATCACGCCCTTCACGGCCTTGCCCGCCATGAGGGGCGCCACCATGAGGCGCTCCTCCTCCTTCTTCTCCGTCCCCGCGATCTGGACGCCGCGCGGGTCCGTGTTGGTGTCGTTGACGAACTCGGCGCGACCGCTCTGCGCGATGCTGCCGATGATGCCCACGCCGGGCTGGACCACCGTGTCGCGGATGGCGGACTCCACCTCGCCCAGCGCGGCGATGGCGCGATACCCCTGCCCGCCGCTCTCGGGCAGGAAGATGGCGCTGTTGTCGGCGGCGAGCAGCTCCTTGGCATGGCGCGCGATCCGGTCGAGCACCGTCGGCAGGTCCAGCGTCGAGGAGATGTCGCGCCCCACTTCGGCGAGCGCAGCGGTTTCACGGGTGCGTCGCTGGGTCTCGTCGAAGAGCCGCGCGTTCTCCAGGGCCACGCTCATGGAGTTGGCGAGCGTCTGCAGCAGGCGCACGTCGGAGACGTTGAAGGCGTTCTCGTGCTCCATGTCGAGCAGTGTGATCAGCCCGCGCGCCTGGTCGCCGGCCACGAGCGGCACGTAGACCGCGGATTTCTCCATCTCGGTTCCAGGCAGGACGGCGCTGCCGTAGCGTTGCACGGCGCCGACCATGTCCGCATTGATGATCACGGTTTCGCGGGTGCGCAGGACGTGGGCGGAGAAACCGGTCTTTCCGAGAGGGTTCGAGGGTATCTGGATGCGCTTCCCGCGTTCAAAGCTGTATGGGAAGTGAAGCAGGTTCGTCCGCGGATCAAGGATGCGGATGCCGACGTCGGCCTGGCGGAAGATCTCGCGGATCTTCTCGCCCACGGCTTCGTAGATGCCCTGCATGTTGAGCTCGGCGGCGAGCGCAGTCTGGACGCTGTTGATGATCGCGAGCTCCGCGGCCCGTTGCTCGCTTTCCTTGAACAGGCGCTGCGTCTCGCCGAAGAGCCGGGCGTTCTCGAGGGCCACGGTCATGCCGTTGGCGAGCGTGCCCAGCAGTCTCAGGTGGCTCTCGTTGTACGCGTGCTCCTTGTAGCTCTGGACGCTCACCACGCCGTAGGGCTTGCCGTCGCGGTAGATCGGCACGCCCATGAAGGTCCGGTTCATATCCTCCGCAGCGCCCGGGGAGGTCACGCGGCGCGCGCCGTGGGCCTCCTGCTCGGCCATTGTGCCGAGGAGCAGCGACTTGCCGGACTCGATGATCGCCCCGATGAGTCCTTTGCCGTCATAGGGACGGCCGCGCTTCGGATCGCGCCCCATCGCCTGGGCGGGACGCTCGCCGCGGTCAATCTAGTACGGCGAGACCAGCGTGTCGTGCTCGATGTACCGGTAGGCTATGAAAGTCGTGTCCGCCGCGAAGATCTCCCGGATCTTGTCGCCGACCAGGTTGAAGATGGCTTCGATGTCGAGCTTGGATGCGAGGCCCTCCTGGACGCTGTTGATGATCGCCAGCTCCGCCGCGCGCTGCTCGCTTTCGTTGAAGAGGCGCTGCGTCTCGTCGAACAGCCGTGCGTTCTCCAGCGCCACGCTCATGGACCCCGCCAGCGTCTCGAGCAGGCGCACGTCGGAGGGGCTGAACGCGTGCGTGTGCTCCATGTCGGTGAGCTGCAGGAGGCCGCGAACCTCGCCGGCCGTGGCCAGCGGCACGTAGACGCCCGACTTCTCCATTCCCACGGTGCCCGGTATCACGCCGCTGTTGTACTTGGTGACCGATTCGGCGCCGACCTCGTCCACCACCTGGGTCTCACCGGTGCGGAAGACGTAGCCTCCAACACCCCGCGACGGATGGAACGGCGCCGGGTCGACCTTGTCGCGTTGTCCGCCGGTCTGCATGTAGGGCATGTAGACCATGCCGGCCTTCGCGTCGAAGATACGGATTCCTACGTCGGCGCGCGGGAAGATCTCGCGAACCTTGTCACCCACGGCGTCGTAGATCCCCTGGATGCTGAGCTCCGCCGCGAGCGCCTGCTGCACGCTGTTGATGATCGCCAGCTCGGCCGCGCGCTGCTCGCTCTCCTTGTAAAGGCGCTGGGTCTCGCCGAAGAGGCGCGCGTTCTCGAGCGCCACGCTCATGCTGCCCGCAAGCGTCTGCAGCAGGCGCACGTCGGATTCGCTGAAGGCGTGCTCGCGCTCCATGTCCATCAGCTGGATGATTCCGCGCACCTGGTCGCCGGCCACGAGCGGCACGAAGACGCCGGACTTCTCCATCTGCGACGTACCGGGCACCACGAAGCTGCCGTACTGTTTCGCGACCTCCTCCATGCGCTCGTTCACGACGATCGTCTCGCGCGTGCGGCGCACGTGCGCCCCGAATCCTTGCTTGCTGATCGGACCCGCAGGGAGTGTCACGCGCTGCCCGTTCTCGACCAGGTAGGGCACATGCGCGAGCCCCGCCGCCTCGTCGTAGATGCGGATCCCGATCTCGGCATCCGTGAAGACTTCGCGAACCTTCGCGATGACCGCCTCATAGATGCCGCGCATGCTGAGCTGCGCCGCGAGCGCCTGCTGCACGCTGTTGATGATCGCGAGCTCCGCCG
>JBKJYC010000142.1:0-3439 GCA_046715885.1 Usitatibacter sp. | reverse complement strand
GTCGAGTTGGTGAAGAAGGACGCCATCCTCTCGAAGATCCTCACGCGCGAGGCGTTCGAGAACGCCATTCGCGTGAACGCGGCGATCGGCGGCTCGACCAACGCGGTGATCCACCTGATCGCGATCGCCCGGCGCATCGGCGTGAAGCTCACGCTGGACGACTGGGACAAGCTCGGTCGCGGCGTGCACACGCTCGTGAACCTGATGCCCAACGGCAAGTACCTGATGGAGGACTTCGCCTACGCCGGGGGGTTGCCGGTAGTGATCCGCGAGCTTGGCAAGGCAGGCCTGCTGCACAAGGACGCGATGACGGTGAATGGCTGTTCCCTGTGGGAAAACAACGAGGACGCCGAGAACTTCAATGGCGAGGTGATCACGTCCTTCGCGAAGCCTTTCAAGAAGGACACGGGCATCGCGGTGCTGCGTGGCAACCTGTGCCCCGACGGGGCCATCATCAAGCCCTCGGCGGCCACGCCGAAGCTGATGAAGCACAAGGGCAGGGCGGTGGTGTTCGAGAACATCGAGGACTTCCACGCGCGCATCGACGACCCAAAGCTGCCCGTCGACGCCAACTCGGTCCTGGTCCTCAAGAACTGCGGTCCCAGAGGCTACCCCGGCATGGCGGAGGTGGGCAACATGCCACTGCCCGAGCGCATTCTCAAGAAGGGCATCACCGACATGGTGCGCATCTCGGACGCGCGCATGAGCGGCACCGCCTATGGAACGGTGGTGCTCCACGTCGCTCCCGAGGCGGCGGCGGGCGGACCGCTGGCACTGGTGAAGGAGGGCGACCTGATCGAGCTCGACGTGGCGAAACGCAAGCTGCACCTGCACGTGACCGAAAAGGAGCTCGCCGCGCGGCGCGCCAAGTGGAGGCCTCCCAAACCGCCCATGCAGCGCGGCTACTGGAAGCTCTACGTGGACCACGTGAACCAGGCGAGCGAGGGCGCCGACCTCGACTTCCTCGTCGGCAAGAGCGGATCCGATGTTCCGCGCGACAACCATTGATGCCGCGCTTCCTCATCACCGACTACGACTTCCATGATGTCGACCTCGAGGTCGGGCTGCTGCGCGAGGCCGGCATGGAAGTGGCCACCGCGCAATGCCGCACGGAGGAGGACGTGATCGCCGCCGCAAAGGGTTGTGACGGGCTGCTCGCCCAGTACGCACCGATGAACGCGCGCGTGTTCGCGGCGCTGCCAGAGGTGCGCATCGTGAGCCGTCTCGGCGCGGGCTTCGACACCGTCAACGTCGCTGACGCCCGCAAGCATGGCGTGTGGGTGGCGAACTCGCCGGATTACGGAGTGGGCGAGGTGGCGAGCCACGCGCTTGCCATGGCGCTGGCCCTTGTCCGCCACCTTGCGTTCTACGACCGCGACGTGCGCGCCGGGAAATGGCACTACACCTCGCCGGGCAAGCTGCGTCGGCCCTCGGAGCTGACGCTAGGCATCCTGGGGTTCGGGCGCATCGGGCGGCGCATGGCGTGGCTCTCGCAGCCGTGCTTCAAGGCGATCCTTGCCTGCGACCCGTACCTGCCCGACGATTCGTTCCCGGCTGCCGTGCGGCGCGTGGACAGCGAAGAGCTGTTCCACGAATCGGACCTGGTGAGCCTGCACGTGCCGCTGAACGACGAGACGCGTGGCATCGCGGGCGCCGCGGCGCTGGCACTGATGAAGCACGGTTCGTGGCTGGTGAACACCGCGCGCGGGGCTGTGGCGGACGTGGACGCGGTTCTCGCCGCGCTCGACTCGGGGCAGCTCGATGGCGCGGCGCTGGACGTGCTTCCGGTGGAGCCTCCACCCGCCGGCCATGCCGTGCTCTCGCATCCGCGCCTGCTGGTGACCCCGCACGCGGCGTTCTATTCGGAAGAGGCGGAAAAGGAGCTGCGCCGCAAAGCGGCGCAGAATCTTGTGGACTGGGCGCGCACCGGGCGCCCGAGCTATGTCGTCTCGGAGGGAAGCGCCTGATGGCTGCCGTGCACATCCGCAACGTCCACAAGCATTTCGGCGGCACGCATGTGATCCGCGGCGTGGACATCGAGATCGCCGACGGCGAATTCGCGGTGCTGGTGGGGCCGTCGGGCTGCGGCAAGTCGACGCTGCTGCGCATGATCGCCGGGTTGGAGGAGATCGGGTCGGGCGAGATCATGATCGGCGGCCAGGTGGTGAACGGCATGCAACCGAAGGAGCGCGACATCGCGATGGTGTTCCAGAACTACGCGCTCTATCCGCACATGAAAGTGCGCGATAACATGGCCTTCAGCATGCTGCTCGCCAAGCGCCCGAAGCCCGAGATCGACGCGCGCGTGAACAAGGCGGCGGACATCCTCGGGCTCACGGCGCTCCTCGACCGCTACCCGCGGCAGCTCTCCGGGGGCCAGCGCCAGCGTGTCGCGATGGGGCGCTGCATCGTGCGGGACCCGCAGGTGTTCCTCTTCGACGAGCCGCTCTCCAACCTGGACGCCAAGCTGCGCGTCGCGATGCGCACCGAGCTGAAGGAGCTGCACCAGCGGTTGAAGACCACCTCGATCTACGTGACCCACGACCAGATCGAGGCCATGACCATGGCCGACCAGATCGTCGTGATGCGCGACGGACTGGTGGAGCAGCGCGGCCAGCCGCTCCAGCTCTACGACCATCCCGCGAACCTGTTCGTGGCAGGTTTCATCGGCTCGCCCGCGATGAATTTTCTTCCCGGTACCCTGCGGCGTGCCAACGGCACCGTACAGGTGGAGCTCGCCGGGAGCGTGAAGGTGCCGGCGCCGCGCGACGTCGCGGGCGTCGACGGGCAGAAGATCGTCTTCGGCACGCGACCCGAGCATCTCGCGCTCGCGCCCGAAGGGCAGGGCCTCGCCTCCACCGTCGTGGTCGTCGAGCCCACGGGCGCCGATACCCAGGTGTTCGCGAAGTTCGGCGATGCCGATCTCACCGCCGTCTTCCGGGAGCGCCACGAGTTCCGCGCGGGCGAACCGGTCCGGCTGATGCCGGACCACGAGCGCACCCATCTTTTCGATGCAGAGTCGGGAAAGTCGTTGAGGCCGTAACACAACAACAGGAGGAGTCAGTCATGTCTAAGTATTCGAGAAGGGATTTCCTGAAGACCACGGCGGGCGCCGCGGCCGCGGGCACGCTCGGCGCGGGCTCGGCGATGTTCTCGCAGGACGCCTTCGCCCAGGGCAAGTGGGTGCCGGAGAAGGGCGCGAAGCTGCGCGTGCTGCGCTGGAAGCGCTTCGTGCAGGGCGACGAGGACCTGTGGCTCGCCAACACCAAGAAATTCGCCGAGCTGCACAAGATCGAGGTGCGCGTGGACAGCGAGGGCTGGGAGGACGTGCGGCCCAAGGCCGCGGTCGCGGCGAACGTGGGCAACGGACCCGACATCATCATCTCCACCTTCGAGGACGCGCACCAGTATCCCGAGAAGCTGGTCGACGTGACCGACG
>JBKJYC010000141.1:0-5622 GCA_046715885.1 Usitatibacter sp. | reverse complement strand
TTGCAGCAGTTCGGCCTTACCGCCGCGCAGGCGAAGACCGCGAAGGCTGGCGAGTTCTTCCAGGACAAGATCGCGCGCGATGCCGTCCTCGCCGCAATCGACCGCGACGGCTCGATCCGCGATTTCGAGGTGCAGATGCAGGACCGGATGGGGCTGCGCTTCTGGGCCGTGATTTCCTCGCAGCGCATCCACTACGACGGCGAGAGCTGCCTGCTCACCGCGCTGCACAACATCGACGATCGCAAGCGCCTGCAGGACGACATGCGCTTCCGCGCCTTCCACGACGCGCTCACGGGCCTGCCGAACCGCGCCATGTTCCTGGACGCCCTCGACCGCGCGCTGAAGAAGGCGAAGCGCAGCGAGGATCGCTTTTCCGTGCTCTTCATCGACCTGGACCGCTTCAAGGAGATAAACGATACCCTCGGCCACTTCGCCGGCGACCGGCTGCTTCAGGCGGTGGCCGAGCGCCTGCACGAGGGCGTGCGCGAGTCGGACCTGGTCGCTCGCCTCGGCGGCGACGAGTTCGTGATCCTCGCCGAAGGCCATGGCGGTCCCGAAGACGTGAGCCAGATCGCCGAGAAGGTGATGCGCCACCTCGATCGACCGTTCCTGATCGACGGCCGCGAGGCGGCGCTCACGGCGAGCATCGGCATCGCCAGCTATCCGGAGGACGGAAGCAACCTGGACGAGCTTGTGAAGAACGCCGACATCGCCATGTACCAGGCCAAGCAGGAAGGGCGCGACGCCTTTCGCTTCTACGCGCCGTCGATCAACAAGCTCACGCTGCAGCGCTTCGACCTCGAGGGGCGCCTGCGCGGGGCCCTCGAGCGCGGAGAGTTCAGCCTCCAGTACCAGCCCGTGGTGGATCTCGCCACCGGACAGATGCGCAACGTCGAAGCGCTCATCCGGTGGAACGACCCGAAAGGCGGCCTCATCATGCCCGGCGAATTCATTCCCATCGCCGAGGAGACCGGCGCCATCCTCGCCATCGGGCGCTGGGTGCTCGAGAGGGCCTGCGGCGACTTGAAGGCCTGGGACGCGGCCGGTGTGCCCGAGATTTCCGTCGCGGTCAACGTCTCCGCCCGCCAGGTGCTCCACCATTCGCTGCTGAACGAAGTCTTCGAGGCGCTGCAGAAAAACGGCATCGCACCGGAGCGCCTCGAGCTGGAAATCACCGAGACCATGATGATGCACGACCCCGCGGGCGCCGAGCGCGCGTTGCGCTCGCTGAAGGGACTGGGCGTGCGCCTCGCCGTGGACGACTTCGGCACCGGCTACTCTTCGTTGAGCCTGATCCGCCGTTTTCCCTTCGACTCGGTGAAGATCGACCGCTCCTTCGTCGCCGGCTGCCCCGAGGATACGGAATCGATGGCCATCGTGCAGGCGGTGGCCACGCTCGCGCGCATGCTCGGGCTGTCGGTCATCGCCGAGGGCGTCGAGACCGTTCCGCAGCGCCTGGCGGTGGCCGCCGCCGGCTGCCCCTTCGCCCAGGGCTATCTCTTCAGCCGTCCGGTGGACGCCGCCCGCATCCCGGACATCGCACGCGCGACGCTCGGCGGCACCTTCCAGTAACGCGGGGGCTCTGACAAGTAAATCGGACGATTCCGACGTGCGTACTCGAGGTGCGGGTGCATATTCGGATTTGGAGGTTCGCCATGAAAACCACCCGTATTGCCGTGCTCGTTTCCGCCGCGCTCGCAGCCCCCGCTGCGCTCGCGGCCATCGACAACTACACCATCGACCTGCGGCACGAGACCCGCGGCCTGAATGTCGAGGCCACGGCCGCGCCCGGCCCGGTTGCCGCCGTGCAGGTGGCCAATCGGTCCTCGTCGCGGGTGCGGTGCTTCGTCGATTTCGACGGCGGGCGCCTCACGCCGTCGCGCAAGGAAGCGTGGCTCGAGCCCGGCACGATCGCCGAGGTGAAGCAGACCGTGAACGATCCGGCGATCGAGCGCCTGAACATCGGCGTCTCCTGCGACGCTTTGAGCGCCGACGAGTTGATCCCGGCGCCCAACGCCCTCGGCCAGCTGATCATTCGCGGCACGCCCCCGGGCAACACGGGACTGCGGGCCACCCAGCCCCTTGCGCCCAGGGTTGCGCCCGCGCCCGCGCCGACGCCCATGCCGGCGCCACGGCCACCCGCGAACAGCGGCACCGCGACGGTCATCTCTCCCCGCTGACAAATAATTGGGGTCGGCGGTCTCAGGGGGTCGGCGCATCGCGGCTCAGAACACCTGGCGTCCGAGGGCTGCCATCACCATCGCCGTGGCCGCGGTGACCTTCTTCGCATACGCGATGTGTATGAACTCGTTCGGGCCGTGGGCATTGGATTTGGGGCCGAGCACGCCGGTGACCAGCATCTGCGCATGCGGAAACTTGACGCCGAGCATCCCCATGAAAGGGATGGTGCCGCCCTCGCCCATGTAGGCCGCGGGCTTGCCCCACAGCGATTGCGACGCGCGGTCGAGCGCGCCCGTGAGCCACGCTGCGGTGGGCGGCGCGTTCCAGCCGGTGGAGGCCGTGTCGCCGTCGAACGTCACCGCCGCGGAGTACGGCGCGTCGGTCTCGAGCGTCTTCTTCAGCGCCGCGGCGGCCTTGGGTCCGTCCACCAGCGGCGGAATGCGCAACGACAGCTTGAGAGCGGTGTACGGGCGCTGCACATTGCCCGCGGATTCGAGCGGCGGCAGGCCGTCGGCGCCGATCACGGCGAGCGCGGCCCGCCCCCTGCGGTTCAGCACCAGCTCCACGGGATCCTTCGTCACCGGTTGCGCGAAGAGACTCGCCGTAGCCTGGTCGTCGCAGCAGGAGGCCCAGGGAAAGCGCTGCCACACCGTGTCGCCGAGGATCTGCGCGGCCTGCTTCGCCTGCTCCAGCCGCTCCGCCGGGATGTCGCAATTGAACGCAGCGGGCTTCACGACGCCGGTGCGCGAATCGTCGATGCGGTCCAGCAGGCTCCTGGCGATGCGAAACGACGAGGGCACCACGCCGCCGGCGTCGCCCGAATGCACGCCCTCGGTGAGGATGCGCACGTTGAGAGTGCCGTTCACCAGCCCGCGCAGCGAAGTGGTCACCCAGAGTTGGTCGTAGTTGCCGGCGCCGGAATCGAGCGCGACCACGAACTGCACATCGCCCATGCGGGGCGCGAGTGCATCGAGATAGGCCGGCAGGTCGTAGCTGCCGCTCTCCTCGCAGGTCTCGATGAGGCCCAGGCAGCGAGGACGCGCGATGCCCTGGGCATCCAGCGCGGTGATGGCCGAGAGCGCGGCGAAGACCGCGTAGCCATCGTCGGCGCCGCCGCGGCCGTAGAGCCTTCCCTCCTCGAGGACGGGAACCCACGGTCCCAGGCCGGCGCGCCAGCCGGTCATCTCGGGTTGCTTGTCGAGGTGCCCGTAGAGCAGCACGGTGCCGGCGTCGCGTCCGCCGGTGGCTGGGATGTCGAAGAACAACACCGGCGTTCGGCCCGCAAGGCGCACGATCTCGAGCGTGAGGCCCCGCACGCCCTGCCTGGCGACCCAGCGGTGAGCCTGCTGGATCGCGGCTTCGATGTGGCCGCGCTTCTCCCACTCGGGATCGAAGTGCGGCGATTTCGCCGGCAGGCGGATGTACTCGATCAGCTGCGGGACGATGTCGTCGTCCCATTGCTTCCCGATGCGGTCTTCGAGCGCCTTCACATCGAGGTTCGGATCGGGAGAAATCGGTTGGCGTGCGGTCATGGAAAGCTTTCCGAAGTACGCTCGGCGGCAATCGGGCATTTTACCGCCAGGGGGGCGAGGCGAACGCGCAAGCTCGATTTTAGCTTCGCCTGTCGACGTTCTTTTGCTCGCGGGTATGCTTGAGTCCATGCCGTGGTCCTTCCTAGCGCAGTACTGGTTCCAGATCACGCTCGCCGCCTATTTCGTGTGGGTGGTGGGTGCGACGTGGACCATCCTCCAGCAGCGCCGCGCACCCGCCGCCACGCTCTCGTGGATCTTCGCGTTCGTGGCGCTGCCGTTCGTCTCCGGGCTCTACTACATTGTCTTCGGGCCGCGGCAGCTGAACCGCCGGCGCGTGCGCTACGGCATCGCCCGGCGCTCCATCGCCGGGCAGATCCAGGAGTACATCCGCAGCTCTGCCGCCAAGGTGAAGCCGCAGCTCTCCGCGGACGCCGCGGCGATGGCGAAGGTGGTCTCGCGCCTGGGCCAGGGCGATCCCACGTTCGCGACGTCGGTGAAGCTGCTCGACACCGGCGACAACTACCTCTCGGCCCTCGAGCGCGCGATGGCCGCCGCCGAGCACCACATCCACTGCGAGTACTACATCTGGGAGCCCGACAAGATCGGCCAGCGCTTCCGTGACGTGCTGGTGGCCGCCGCCGCGCGCGGCGTGCAGGTGCGCGTTGTGATCGACGCCGTGGGCTCGCGCGCCGCCAACGACAGGTTCTGGAAGCCGCTGGCGGATGCGGGCGGCGCGGTCCACCACTTCAACCCGCTCAGGCTCTCGCCCGGCAGCCTCAACTTCGCCAACTTCCGCACGCATCGCAAGATCGTGGTGATCGACGGCAACGTGGGCTTCCTCGGCGGCAAGAACGTGCACGACCCGGTGAGCGCCACGGCCTCGGGCAAGGGCGCGTGGCGCGACATGCACGCGCGCATCGACGGGGAGCCGGTGCGCCGCCTGCAGCGCCTGTTCGTCGAGAACTGGATCTACGCCGGCGGGAAGTTCGTGCTCGACCTCGAGAACGTGAAGAAGTATTTCCCCGCGGCGCGCGAGCAGCAGGGCAAGGCCGTGCAGATCCTCGCCTCGGGCCCCGACGACGACCGGTACGCGATCCACGCCTTCTTCCTCGCCGCGATCTCCACCGCGCGCTATCGCGTCTGGATCACCACGCCGTATTTCATTCCCGACGAGCCGCTGGAATATGCGATGCGCATCGCGGTGCTGCGCGGCGTGGACGTGCAGCTGATCGTGCCGCACGAGGGCGACTCGAGAGTCGTCACGGCCGCATCGCGCACCTACTGCCACGCGCTGGGCCAGGCGGGAGTGCACGTGTACGAATACGGCCCGCCGATGATGCACGCGAAGACCATGATCGTCGACGACGTCATGGGCATGGTCGGCACCGCGAACCTCGACAACCGCAGCTTCCGCCTCAACTTCGTGGGGGCGGCGGCCTTCTACGACAAGGACGTTATCGACCAGCTCGCCGCCACGTTCACCGCCGACCGCGCCGCGGCGCGGCCGCACAAGCGCCGGCGCAGCGCCAAGGTGGCGGCGTTCCTGGAATCCGTCGCGCGGCTCACCTCACCGGTACTCTGACATTCATGGCCGTTCTTCCATTCGGGTTCATGCGCGTCCCTCTGCGGACCTTCCTTTCAGTCCTCCTGCTGGCGGTCGCGAGCTGCGGGGGCAACTATCCCAAGGTCGGCAAGCTCGACGCCAATGCAACCATCCTCGCCTTCGGCGACAGCCTCACGTTCGGCACCGGCGCCGGCACGGCGGACTCGTATCCCGCGGTGCTCGAGGGCCTGGTCGGCCGCAAGGTGGTACGCTCGGGCGTCCCGGGCGAGGTGAGCGAGGAAGGGCTGGCACGCCTGCCCGAAGTGCTCGACGAGGTGAAGCCGGGCTTGCTGATCCTGTGCCACG
>JBKJYC010000140.1:0-2731 GCA_046715885.1 Usitatibacter sp. | reverse complement strand
CTTCCTGGTGGGACCGGTCTGCTTGAGGGTCATCGGCTTTCCTGGGGCGTCGCGCGCGGGGCGCGGGACAGGGGATGGCCGGGCGCGGCCTCGGGGGCCTCGCCGGCCGGGAGGTTGGCGAAATCGAACAGCGCGCGGTCGAGCAGGTGGCTCGGCGCCACGCGCGTGAGGGCGTTGAAGATCGTGTCCACTCGCCCCGGGTGACGGCGTTCCCACTCGCGCAGCATCGCCTTCACCTGCTTGCGTTGCAGCTGCTCCTGCGAGCCGCACAGGTCGCAGGGAATGATCGGGAATTCGCGCAGCCCGGCGTAGGCCTCGAGATCACGCTCCTCGACATAGGCGAGCGGGCGGATGACCACATGCCGGCCGTCGTCCGAGCGCAGCTTGGGCGGCATCGCCTTCACCTGCCCGGCGTGGAAGAGGTTCAAGAAGAACGTCTCGAGGATGTCGTCGCGATGATGGCCCAGCGCGATCTTGGTGGCGCCCAGCTCCGCGGCCACGCGGTAAAGCACTCCACGGCGCAGGCGCGAGCACAGCCCGCACATGGTCTTGCCCTCGGGGATGACGCGCTTCACGACGCTGTAGGTATCCTGGACCTCGATGCGGAACGGCACGCCAAGCGCGGTCAGGTACTCGGGCAGTACGTGGGCGGGGAATCCGGGGTGGCGCTGGTCCAGGTTCACGGCGATGAGCTCGAAGGCAACGGGCGACTTCTCGCGCAGCCTGAGGAGCACATCGAGCAACGCGTAGCTGTCCTTGCCGCCCGACAGGCACACCATGATCCGGTCGCCGGCCTCGATCATCGAGAAATCGCCGATCGCCTGGCCCACGAGGCGGCGCAGGCGCTTGGCGAGCTTCGCGGATTCGAATTCGGCGCGGCGGGGATCGCGCCCGGCGGTGGCGGTCATGCGGAAGTCGTAGAGGCTGATGGAGCGCCCGCCGTCCACGGCCAGGATCTGGCCGGTCACGAAGGGCGCGTCGAGGAGCAGGTATTTTACCGCGCCGGCCACGTCCTCCGGCCGGCCGGTGCGCGCGAGCGGCGTTTGCGCCGTGATCCGCGTTTGCTCGGCGCCCTCGAAGTGCTCTCCTTTCTCCGGCCACAGGATGGCGCCCGGCGCCACGCCATTCACGCGCACCTCGGGTGCCAGCTCCAACGCCAGCGAGCGCGTGAGGCCCGCGAGCGCGGCCTTGGCGGCGCAATAGACCGCGAAGCCGCGCAGCGGGAGCTCGGCGTGGATGTCGACGATGTTCACGATGGCGCCGCGCGTGGCGCGCAGGCAATCCGCAGCCGCTTGCGAGAGCAGCAAGGGAGCGCGCACATTCGTGCCCATGAGGTCATCCCATTCGCGCGGGCCGATGGAGCCCAGCGGCGTCGCGTAGAACGAGGAGGCGTTGTTCACCAATGCGTCGAGGCGCCCGAATGCGGCGCGCGATTGCTCGACCAGGCGCGGCAGCGCGGCGGCGTCGAGGAGATCGCCTTGCACCACGACAGCAGAGGCGTTGCGCGCGCTGTTCAATTCGGCGGCGAGCGCTTCGGCTTCCGCGCGCGATCGATTGCAATGCAGCGCCAGCCGGGCGCCGCCGGCGTGCAACTCGCGGGCGATGGCCGCCCCGATGCGCCGCGCCGCGCCGGTGACGAGGACCGCGGGGCCTTCCATCGCGCGGGAGGCGCTGTCGTGCATGCTATATTCCGGCGCAAGCCGGAAGATCAAAAATTAGAGTGTAGCGGAACGCTCACCATGCCCCTCAGCGCCGATCCCATCCTGCCACCCCCGCCTGCGGAAGCCGCCGAACATTCGCGCCGCACCGCGGAGATGATCGCCGGCGAGATCGTCGCGGCGGGCGACTGGATCGCGTTCTCGCGCTTCATGGAGCTCGCCCTCTATGCGCCCGGCTTCGGCTACTACGTGGCCGGATCGCGCAAGTTCGGCGCCGAGGGCGACTTCATCACCTCGCCGGAGATCTCGCCCATGTTCGCGAAGTGCCTGGCGCTGCAGGCGCGGCAGGTGCTCGCCAAGACCGGCGGCGACATCCTCGAGCTGGGCCCCGGATCGGGCGTGCTCGCGGCGGACCTGTTCGCCGAGCTCCAGGCCCAGCGGGCGGCTCCTGATCGCTACCTGTTGCTCGAGGTGAGCCCCGACCTGCGCGAGCGGCAGCGCGCCTTGCTAGCCCAGCGGTTCCCCGACGACATCGCGCGTTTCGTGTGGCTCGACGCGTTGCCGGACAAGATCCGTGGCTTCGTGATCGCCAACGAGGTGCTCGACGTGGTGCCCTTCGCGATCGTGCACCGCCATGCGGGCAAGGTGGTCGAGCGCGGCGTCGCCCTGTCGGAGGCGGGATTCGCATGGGAGGACCAGCCGTTGCCCGACGGCGAGCTGTTGCGGCGCGCGCGCGCGGTGATCCCGCCGGGCGAGTACGACTACCTCACGGAGGTCAATCTCGCGGCCGAAGCGCTGGTGCGCACGATCGCGCGCTCCCTCGAGGCCGGCGTGGCGATCTTCATCGACTACGGCTTCCCGCAGCGGGAGTTCTACCATCCGCAGCGCTCCATGGGGACGCTGCGCTGCCACTACCGCCACCGCTTCCACGCCGACCCCTTCTTCCTGCCCGGCCTCCAGGACATCACCGCGCACGTGGACTTCACTGCCATGGGCGCGGCGGCCGAGTCCGCCGGCGCGGAGGTCGTGGGGTTCACCACGCAGGCCTACTTCCTCATCTCGAGCGGGCTCGC
>JBKJYC010000139.1:0-6254 GCA_046715885.1 Usitatibacter sp. | reverse complement strand
TGGATGCGCTCGACCCCGGCGCGCGTGAAGACCGCGACTTCGGTGGCCGCCTCGATCGGCAGCCCGCGATGCACGCGCCCGCCATTGCCCGCGTACTCGCCCTCGGTGTTCTCGCGGATCACGACCCAGTCGATCTCCTTGCCGGTCACTAGCGGGCTCTTCACGCCGGGCAGCACGCGCGCCGGGCGCACGTTGGCGTACTGGTCGAAGCCCTGGCAGATCGGCAGGCGCAGGCCCCAGAGCGACACGTGGTCGGGCACCTCCCGGCTGCCCACGGCGCCGAAGAAGATCGCGTCGAAGCCCTTCAGCTTCTCCAGCCCGCCCTCGGGGATGTAATGCCCGTGCTTCAGATAGAAGTCCGAGCTCCAGGGGAAATGCTCGACCTCGAAGGCGAAGCCGCCGTCGCGCGTCGCGAGGGCCTCCAGGACCTCGAGGCCCGCCGCGATGACCTCGGGTCCGATGCCGTCGCCGGGGATGGATGCGATCTTGTATGTGCGCATGGATTTCCGTCCTAACAAAAAGGGCGCCGGGAGGCGCCCTTCAATGGACCCGCCTGCGGGCGGGCAGTCCTTACGCCGCGACGCGACGCTTGTATTCGTGTGTCCGGGTATCGATCTCGATGCGGTCGCCGGTCTCGCAGAACGCCGGGACCTGCACCTCGAAGCCGGTCTTGAGCTTGGCGGGCTTGAGCACCTTGCCCGACGTGTCGCCACGCACCGCCGGCTCCGTATAGGTGACTTCGCGCACGATCGTGGTCGGCAGCTCGAAGGAGATGGCGCGTCCGTTGTAGAACACCGCCTCTCCCGACATGCCGTCCTCGAGGTAGTTGATGGCCTCGCCGATCGACTCCTTCTCGATGTCGATCTGGTTGTACTCGCTGTCCATGAAGACATAGAGGGGATCGGAGAAGTACGAGAACGAGACTTCCTTCTTGTCGAGCATCTGGAGCTCGAAGCGCTCGTCGGCCTTGTAGACCGTCTCCTGGTTGCTGCCCGTGAGCAGGTTCTTCATCTTGAGCTTCATGGTGGCGGCGCTGCGGCCACCCTTGTTGTACTCCGCCTTCAACACGACCCACGGATCGTTGCCGATCTGGATCACGTTGCCGCTACGCAGTTCCTGTGCCGTTTTCATTGCTGTGAATTGTCGAAAAATGTCTTTCATTTTAGCACGTTATCCGCGAAATCGACAATTGCAGCCGTAAGGTCCCGGCGCGTGGCGAGCCGCCGGGCCCAGCCCTTGGCGTGGGCCGTGAGCGCCTCCAGCCGGGCTGCGAAATCCCGCCATGCGGCCTCGACACCCTGGCCACGATTCCACGCTTCCCACATCGCCGTCACCGCGGCGGCATCACCGCGATCGAGCCCCTCGGTATAGCGCGCGAGGAAAGCGGCGAGCTTCACCCAGTGCGCGCCCTGCTCCTGGGGGTAGATGTTCCAGACGAACGGCCGCGCCGCCCACTGCGCGCGCACGAAGGAGTCCTCGCCACGGACGAAATTCACGTCGCAAGACCAGAGCATCTCGTCGTAGCGGTCCTGGGACACGAAAGCGGCCGTCACTCCGGGCACCCACGGTTCGACCGGCGGCGTGGCGGCATCGAACGCGCGCAGCAGCGCATCCACGGGCGCGCAGGGGTATGCGAAGACGCTGGCGCGCAGGCGCTGGCGCCGGGGGAGCGCGGCCTGGAACGCATCGCGCCGCCCGAGCAGGCCCTCTTCGCGCAGCAGGCCACCGGTCTTCGCGGTAAATCCCGGGAAGAAATAGTGCTTCACCAGCGGCAGGCGTGGATGCGGCGACGGCAGGGCGTGGCTGCCCTCGACCCACTCCTCGGCGCTCAGGTACTCGAGGTTGATCCAGCGCGCGCGGGGACTGCGCCGCGCCATCGCGGCGACGTATGCCTCGGGCGAATCGCAGCCGAAGGTCTCGATGACGACGTCGGCGATGTCCCCGGGAGCGAAGGTCTCGCGCCAGCGCGCGACTTCGACGCCGTCGACCAGCTGCGTTTCGAGGAACGTGTCGACTTCGGGACGCAGGCGCGCGAGCACCGCAAGGTCGCCCAGCCAAAGCCGGACGCGCTTGCCGTGCGAGCGCGCTAGGCTGCGCGCGAGGCGCCAGGCGACGCCGGCGTCGCCGTAGTTGTCGACGACCTTGCAGAAGACATCCCAGCGCTCGGCTTCGCGTTCCATCGCGCAATTCTAGAGGGAGTGCGCGGACACCGGCCTCGGTTAGCATGGCGCCATGCGAATCCTCATTCTCGGCGGCACGGTCTTCGTCGGCCGCGCGTTGACCGAAGCGGCCCTCGAAGCGAAGCACACGGTCACCCACATCAACCGCGGCAAGACCTCGGTGCCCGACCCGCGCCTCGAGACGCTGCTCGCCGACCGAACGGACGAGGCGGCGCTGCGCCGTGCGGTGGAGGGCCGGCGCTGGGATGCCGTCATGGACACCTCGGGTTACCTCCCGCAGGTGGTCCGGCGCTCCGTCGATGCCCTGCGCGAGCGCACCCCGCTCTACGTTTTCGTGTCCACGATCTCGGTCTACACGGGGCCGGAGTTCGGCGAGGACGGCGCCGTGGCGGCGCCGCCCGATCCGTTGCCGGACGCGCCCGTGCCGGAACACTACGGGGCGCTGAAGGCGATGTGCGAGTCCGTCGTGCGCGCGGGTTTCGGCGCCAGGGCGCTCATCGTGCGCCCGGGGCTCATCGCCGGCCCGAACGACCCCACCGACCGCTTCACGTACTGGCCGGTGCGCATGGCGCGCGGCGGCGTGGTGCTCTCGCCCGGGCGGCCGCGGCGTGCGTTGCAATTCATCGATGTGCGCGACCTCGCGCAATGGATGGTGCGGCTCGCGGCGCGCGGCGAGGGCGGGGTCTTCAACGCGACCGGCCCCGCGCGCTCGACGACGATGCGCGAATTCCTGGCCGCCTGCCGCGACGTGGCCGCCAACGACGCGTCGCTGCAATGGGCCGACGACGCCTTCCTCCTCGCGCAGACGGTGGCGCCCTGGTCCGAGATGCCCCTGTGGGTGCCGGAAACGGACGATGCCAACAACGGTTTCCTCGACGTTCCCATCGGCCGCGCGCGCCTCGCCGGCCTGACCTTCCGGCCGATGGCCGAAACCATCCGCGACACGCTGGAGTGGCACCGCAAGCGTCCCGCCGACCATGCATGGAAGGCGGGAATGGCGGCCGAGCGCGAAGCCCGCTTGCTGGAACAGCTACGCGCCTAGTCGATCATCGAGCGCTCTCGTCGATCCCCACCTTCGCATTTCCCCCCAACGCGCACGCGTCCCTGGAAGAGATCGCGCACGCAGCCGGCTGCACCCGCGGCGCCATCTACTGGCATTTCAAGGACAAGGCCGAGCTCTTCGACGCGCCAGCAGGAGTGCATGGGGACCATCGAGGCGGGGTTTCGCGCCTGCGTCGAGCAGGGCCTCCTGCCGCGCAGCGTGAGCGTTACTTCTTCCCTACCGGCTGCGGAGCAAAGGGGGATACGGGAGCCGGAGGTAGCTTCGGCTTCTTCGGCTTGCGGGTTTCCTTGTTGCTTTTCTGCTGGCCTTTGGGCATCTAGGTCTCTTCGAGGACTCGCATGGGCAGCAGTGTAAGCCGGATTGCGGCCAGCTTGCGCTCGAGGATGGCCTGGATCGCCGCGAACGCCACCCGCTGCGGGTCGAAGGCGAGAGACAGCGAGGCGTTCTCGACCGAGATGCGCGCGCTCCCCTTGTCCACCCCGAAGGTCGACTCAGCGTACGCCTCGATGGCGCGCAGGGTGCGCGGCACGAGGGTTCCCTCGATCGCAAAGAACGCGATGTGGTGCTTGCGCTTGCGCGCCTGCTCCACGATCGCGGCGTCGTAGACCGCCGCGACCCGGCCCTGGACGCGAAATCCGCCCGTGCCTGCGCCGGCCGGGTCCGGCGCGAGCGCCAGCGGCTTCATCCCGGGAATGCCGCGCATTCTCACGGGGTAGCCGCTGCTCTCAGGCGTGCCTCGACAGTGGACCCGTCAAAGCGATTTGCGCCCGCCGAGGAAATTGATGAGGATCACCACCAGGGCGATGACGAGCAGGACGTGTATGAAGCCGCCCATGGTGTAGGAGCTCACCAGGCCCAGCAGCCAGAGGATGACCAGGACGATCGCGATCGTGTAAAGCATGGGGCGCGCCTTTCTCGTAGGGATTACTTGTCACGAGTCACGAGGTTAGCGGGACCGCGCGCCGTTGTCGGTGCGGTGCCGAACAGACCTGCGAGCCGTCAGCCGCGGTGCTCGAAGGCGCTCGAGTACGTGTTCAGGTCCGAGCGGTAGCAGCCGCACGAGGCGCGTTCCAGTCCCTTGCGGTCGAGGATGGTCACCTGCCCGCCCGTGTAGCCGATCAGCTCGCGGCCCTGCAGCGCGCCCGCCGCTTCGGTGATGCCGACACGCCGCACCCCGAGCATGTACGCGAGGAGCTCGTGGGTGAGATGGAAGGTCGGCGAATGCGCGCGATCCGAGGTCATCAGGAGCCAGCGCGCCACGCGCTGCTCGACGACGTGGAAGCGGTTGCAGCCGGCGGTCTGGTTGATCTGCGCCAGCAGCACGTAGGTGTAGCGGTCGACGCAATCGCGCAACGTCGGGAGGCGCGCCAGCTCGCGGCGGAACGCCGCGGCGCTCATGCGCCACGCCGGGCCGGCGCCCTGGACCAGCGAGCGAACCGGCGAGATGCCGACGCCCAGCGCCACGGGTACGCCGTAGAGCCCTTCGTTCCCGGCGAGCGCCACCTCGAGCATGCTCTTGCCCCCCATGGGCACCAGCAGCGAGATGAAGCTCTCGGTGGGGAAGTAGACGTTGCGGATGGTTGCGCCCGGCTCGGCGAGCACCTCGTCCAACACGAGCTCCACCTGTTCGCAACCCGCCAGCACGTGCGCGCGGTCCTTCGCGGGCAGCCGGTCGAGCAATCGATTGGTGATGGGTGCGGTGGAGCCGGTACGTGCCAAGCAGGCTTCTTTCCCAGGATTGGTGAGGCCAAGTTAACCCAATGCGAAGCGGCG
Organism: Usitatibacter sp.; assembly: GCA_046715885.1. GTDB lineage: Bacteria > Pseudomonadota > Gammaproteobacteria > Burkholderiales > Usitatibacteraceae > Usitatibacter. The sequence goes on along the minus strand of JBKJYC010000139.1, from coordinate 1,238 downwards.
GTCTGCTCGGTACCGCACCAAGGGAGTCAGGCCGCGTGCTCCGGTTCGGGGAGTGCGCCAGGTCCGAGAACCCGCTTTCGCGGACGCGGATCGGATGGCTTTCATCCGAGGCAGCCTACCGGGGATCGCGGGATCGATCTGTTCGGCAGGCACCCTGCCGGTGCCGGCTTCTAATGAGGTGCCACGATCGGCAGCAGCCGGTCGGTCTCGCGGCGCACGACCTCGTAGCACTCGCACGACATCGACTCCAGGCTCGGCCGGTCGAGCACCTGGATGTGCCCGCGCCGGTAGCTGATGACGCCGGCCTTCTGCAGCTTGCCCGCGGCCTCGGTGACGCCCTCGCGCCGCACGCCGAGCATGTTGGCGATCAGCTCCTGCGTCATCGTGAGCTCGGGCGAGGGCAGCCGGTCGATGCTGAGCAGCAGCCAGCGGCAAAGCTGCTGGTCCACCGAGTGGTGCCGGTTGCACACCGCCGTCTGCGCCATCTGCGTGATGAGCGCCTGCGTGTAGCGCAGCATCAGGTGCTGCATCGAGCCGCCGCGCGTGAACTCGGCCTTCCTCACCGCTCCCGGGAGCCGATAGGCGCACCCGGCGCTTTGCACGACCGCACGGCTGGGGGTGGGTTCTCCGCCCATGAAGAGCGAGACGCCCACCAGGCCCTCGTTGCCGACCACCGCGATTTCAGCCGAAGCGCCGTTCTCCAGGACATAGAGCAGAGAGACGATGCAGGTGGTCGGGAAGTAGAGGTGGTCGAGGTGCCGGCCCGACTCGTAGACCACGTCGCCGAGCGGCATGTCCACTACCTCGAGATGCCGGCGCAGGCGCTTCAACTCAGCCGTGGAAAGTGCGGCGAGGAGATGGTTTTGCTTCGGACTCTGCTTGGGCATGGCGATGGCTCCTGTTTGGCCGCCTCCATTGTGCGCTTCCGCACGAAGGCGCGTGCGCTGCCGAACAGACTGGCGGGGAAACCCCCCGTACCCTGCATAGCATGATCCAAACCGTGGTAGCTGTCCTCATCGTCCTCTGGCTGGTGGGAATCGCGACTTCCTACACCCTGGGCGGCTTCGTCCACCTCCTCCTGGCCGTGGCGCTCCTGGTCCTGGTCGTCGATTTCCTCGGCCGCCGAAAGTCCACATGACCCGACGCTCAATAGCTTACCGCCCGATGCCGATGCCGGCCGGGGTTTTCCTGCCCTCTCGAAGGTCGCGTTCGCGCCGCGCGGCGCCTGCCGAGGAAGC
>JBKJYC010000138.1:0-9175 GCA_046715885.1 Usitatibacter sp. | reverse complement strand
ACAAGCTCGCCACCAGCGCCGTCGAGGATTTCGTCCGCGCCGGATACGACCTCGAGGCCGAGGCGATCCTGCTGGCCGAATCCGACGGCACGCGCGAGGAAGTCACCGAAGAGACCGCGCGCATGATAGAGATCATGAAGGCCAACGGTTGCACGCGCGTCGCCTGCTCCGCCAACGAGGCCGAGCGGCTGCGCTACTGGTCGGGGCGCAAGGCCGCGTTTCCCGCAGTGGGGCGGATCTCGCCCGATTACTACTGCATCGACGGCTCGATCCCGCGCGGAGCGCTCGCCCACGTGCTCAGGCGCACCGGGGAGATGTCGGCGAAGTACGGCCTGCGCTGCGCGAACGTCTTCCACGCGGGCGACGGCAACCTGCACCCGCTGATCCTCTACGACGCCAACAATCCCGGCGAGCTGGAGAGGACCGAGGCATTCGCCGCGGAGCTGCTGGAGCTGTGCATCGAGGTCGGCGGCACCATCACCGGCGAGCACGGCGTGGGCATCGAGAAGATCAACCAGATGTGCACGCAGTTCAGGCCGCTCGAGCTGGCGCAGTTCCATGCGGTGAAGGCCGCGTTCGACCCGCAAGGCCTGCTCAACCCGGGCAAGATGGTCCCGACGCTGCATCGCTGCGCGGAGTACGGCGCCATGCGCGTGAAGGGCGGTCAGATGCCGTTTCCCGATCTGCCGCGATTCTGAGATGAACGCCGAGCTCGCGCGCGCGATCGCGGCCATCCGGCCGCCGCCGACCGTGCTCGCCGACGAGGAGAGCCTGCGCCCGTTCGAGACCGACGGCTTCATCGTGCGCCGCCAGCTTCCCATGATGGCCGTGCTGCCCGACAGCGAGGCCCAGGTGGCAGCCGTCGTCGCCGCCTGCTTTGCGAACGCGGTCCCGGTCGTCACGCGCGGGGCGGGGACGGGCGTCTCGGGTGGGGCGATTCCCCACGCGCAGGGCGTGCTGCTCGTGGTCTCGCGCATGCGCCGCATCGTCGCGCTCGATCCGCTCGCGCGCACCGCGACCGTCGAGCCGGGCGTGCGCAACCTCGCCGTGTCGGAGGCCGCCGCGGTGCACGGCCTCTACTACGCGCCCGATCCGGCGAGCCAGGTGGTGTGCTCGATCGGCGGCAACGTGGCAGAGAACTCCGGTGGCGTGCATTGCCTCAAGTACGGCTTCACGACGCACAACGTGCTCGCGCTGGCCGCCTTCGACGGCGAGGGCGAAAGGATCGAGCTGGGATCGGCCGGCCTGGACGCGCCAGGCTACGACCTGCTCGCGGTGATGACCGGCAGCGAGGGCAACCTGGGCGTGATCACGCGCGTCACGGTGCGGCTGCTGCCGTTGCCGGAGGCCACCGAGACGCTGCTCGCGGCATTCCCGTCGGTGCGCGCCGCCGCCGAGGCGGTGGGGGAGATCATCGGCGCGGGATTGGTGCCGGCGGCACTCGAGATGATGGATCGGATCGTGATCGAGGCCTGCGAGCGCTACATGGGGCTTGGGTTCCCGCGCGATGCCGAGGCGCTCCTGCTCGCGGAGGTCGATGGCGGACGCGAGGAGGTGGACGAAGCGCTGGCGCAGGTGCGCTCGATCCTCGCGCGGTGCGGCGCGTCGGAAGTGCGCGTCGCGGTGGGCGAGGAGGAGCGCGCGCAGCTCTGGAAGGCGCGCAAGAGCGCGTTCACCGCGCTGGCGACCATCCAGCCCGACTACTACACGATCGACGGAACGATCCCGCGCCGGTGCCTGCCCGAAGTGCTGGAGCAGGTGGCGGTGATGGCGCGGGAGTACGGCCTCCTCGTGGGCAACGTCTTCCACGCCGGCGACGGCAACATCCATCCCTGCATCTTCTACGACTCGTCCGTTCCCGGCGATCTGGAGAAAAGCGAGGAGCTCGGCGGCCGCATCCTCGAACTGTGCATCGATGTCGGTGGCACCATCACCGGCGAGCACGGAGTGGGCATCGAGAAGCTGCGCCAGATGTGCAAGCAATTTCGCGCCCCGGAGATCGCCGCCTTCCACGACCTGAAGCGCGCCTTCGATCCCGCGGGCATCCTCAATCCCGGCAAGGCCGTCCCCACCCTCAATCGCTGCGCCGAGTGGGGCGGCATGCATATTCGCGACGGTCGCGTCCCGCGCGCCGACATTCCCCGGTTCTGAAAAATGGCCGACTCCCAGTTCATTGCCGGCCTGGCCGAACGCGTGCGCGAGAGCGCCGCCAGGAAGGCGCGGCTTCGCATTCGCGGCGGCGGCACCAAGGACTTCTACGGCGGCGTGCCGTCGGGCGAGCCGGTCGAGATGTCCGACTATGCGGGCATCGTCGCCTACGAGCCGCGCGAGCTGGTGCTCACGGTGCGCGCGGGTACGCGTGTGGCGGCGATCGAGGAGGCGCTCGCCGCCGAGCGGCAGATGCTCGCCTTCGAGCCGCCGCACTTCGGCGAAGCGGCGACCATCGGCGGCACGATCGCCGCCGGCTTCTCGGGACCGCGCCGTCCCTATGCGGGCTCGGCGCGCGATTTCGTGCTGGGCGCGCGCATCGTGAACGGCAAGGGCGAGGACCTGTCGTTCGGCGGGCGCGTGATCAAGAACGTGGCGGGTTACGACGTCTCGCGCCTGATGGCGGGCGCGCTCGGCACGCTGGGCGTGCTCACCGAGCTTTCTTTCAAGGTGCTGCCCAGGCCGGCCGCGGAAGCAACGCTCGCCTTCGAGCTCGAGGAGGCGAAAGCCATCGAGCAGGCGAACCTCTGGGCCGGGCGCCCCTTGCCCTTGTCCGGGGCCGCGTGGCTGGACGGCGTGCTTCGCATGCGCCTGTCGGGCGCGGCGAGCGCGGTGCGCGCCGCGTGCGCGAAGATGGGCGGCGAGGAGGCGAGGGACGCGGAGTCTTTCTGGCGCGACCTTCGCGAGCACCGGCTGCCCTACTTCCGGCCGGGCGCCCCCCTGTGGCGCCTTTGCGTGCCCCAGACGGCGGCGCCCATCGCCACGCCGCACGCGCAATTGATCGACTGGGGTGGCGGGCAGCGCTGGGTGAGCGGAGATCTCGCCGCGCCGTCCATCCGGAGCGCGGTGCAGGCCGCCGGCGGGCATGCCACGCTCTTTCGGGGCGGTGACAAGGCGGCGGGCGTCTTCCATCCGCTGCAACCCGCCATCGACAAGATCCATCGCCGCCTGAAGGACGCGTTCGATCCGGCGGGCATCCTCAATCCCGGACGCATGTACGACTACTGACATGTACACCCTCTACTACGCCAAAGGCTCCTGCTCGCTGGTCATCCACTGCCTGCTCGAGGAGCTGGGCGTCGCGTTTGCAGCGAAGAAAGTGGACCTCGAGGGCGGTGAGCACAAGCGCGGGGCCTACCGCGCCATCAACCCGAAGGGCAAGGTTCCCGCGCTGATGACGCCCGACGGAGTGCTCACCGAGTGCGTGGCGATCATCGAGTACCTCTGCGACCGGCACGGCTACGGCACGCTGCTGGCACCGCCGGGCTCGTGGCAGCGGGCGAAGACCCTCGAGCAGATCGCCACGTTGGCGACCGAGCTGCATCCGCTCTTCAACCGTTTCTTCCACGACGACGACTTCGCCGACGATGCGGGAGTGCGCGCGGCCGTGAAGGCGCGGGGCTCGCGCAAGCTCGTGGACTACTTCCACGCGGAGGATGCGAAGCTCACCGGGCCGTACTGGTCGGGCGAGGAGCCGACCATCGCAGACCACTATTTCATGGTCACGGCGCGCTGGGGCCGGTGGCTCGATCCGCCTGCGACACGCATGCCCAACATCGAAAAGTTCATGCAGCGCATGGGCTCGCGACCCGCGGTGCAGCGCGCCATGGCCCGCGAGGGCGTGACCGCTTTCAGCTGATGCAGACGAACCTCGCCGACTGGATCCGCGACACGCCCCAGGGCGTGGAGGCGGATTCGATCCTGCGCAAGTGCGTGCATTGCGGCTTCTGCCTGGCGACGTGCCCCACCTACGGGCTGCTGGGCGACGAGCTCGACAGCCCCCGGGGGCGGATCTACCTCATGAAGCAGATGCTCGAGGGCGCTCCGGTCACCGAGCGCACCCAGACCCACCTCGATCGCTGCCTTACGTGCCGCGCGTGCGAGACCACCTGCCCTTCGGGCGTGCAATACGGGCGGCTGGTGGACATCGGGCGCGAGGTGATGGAGCGCAAGGTGGAGCGCGGTCCCCTCGAACGCCTGAAGCGATGGGCGCTTCGCCGCTGGCTCCTCTCGCGCTCCTTGTTCGGAGCCGCGGTCGGGTTCGGCCGTGCGATGCGCGGCCTGCTGCCACCGGGGCTGGCGCGCAAGGTCCTGGAGAAGCGCGACGAAGGCGCGTGGCCCAGCGCCCAGCGGCCGCGCAAGATGCTGGTGCTCCAGGGATGCGTTCAACGCTCGCTGGCTCCGTCGATCAACGCGGCCACCGCGCGCGTACTCGACCGGCTCGGCATCACGCTGGTCGCGGTTCCCGAGGCGACGTGCTGCGGCGCCGTCTCGCACCACATGAACGCCCACGAAGAAGCGCTGGGCTTCGTGCGCGCCAACGTGGATGCGTGGTGGCCGCACATCGAGGCAGGCGCGGAGGCGATCGCCATCACCGCGAGCGGTTGCGGAACCATGGTCGCTGACTACGGCCATCTGCTGCGCGGCGAACCCCCGTACGCGGAGCGCGCAGCGCGCATTTCCGCGATCGCACGCGACATCTCGATGATCGTCGCGGCGGAAGGAAGCGCGCTCGCCAACGCTTTCGCCGGGAGGAAGCCGGGCGGCGAGAAGCTCGCGTTCCATTCGCCGTGCAGCCTTCAGCACGGGCTGCGTGTTCAGGGGGTCGTGGAGGACATCCTCCGGGCCGCGGGCTTCACGCTGACCGCGGTGCCCGACGGGCACCTGTGCTGCGGCTCCGCGGGCACGTATTCGATTCTCCAGCCCGGGCTCTCGCAGCAATTGCTTCGCAACAAGGTCGCGGCGCTCGAATCCGGTGCGCCGGAAGCCATCGCCACGGCGAACATCGGCTGCATGGCCCACCTCGCCTCGGGTTCGTCTCGCCCCGTGCGCCACTGGATCGAGATCCTCGACGGCCGCCTCGGGCAATAGCGGAAAACCGGGGCCTGACCCCTAAGTTTTCTTGTAGACGAGGAAGAGCTCGGCCTTGTCGCCCGGCCGGGAACCGCGCCAGATCTCGCTCCATCCCGCTGCGGGAGCAGGGATGCGATCGGGCGAGGCCTGCACCATCCGCAGCTTGCACGCCGAGGCGTACGGGCCCTCCGCCCTCTGGAAGAAGAACCCCAGGTAGCGATTGAGCAGCGCGCGCTGGGCATCGCCGACGTCCACCGCGATCACGCAGGTGTAGCCGAGGGGCACCTTCTCCGCCAGCTGGGCAGCCATGCCGCGGTAACTGCGCGCATGGTCGATGGCGGGAACGCCCAGCGTCATCACCAGCATCCACACCATGGTGATGCCCGCGGTCCAGTTCACCAGCGCGCGGCGCGTGGTGCGCAGCGAGCGCGCGACCACGACCAGCCAGATCAGCGTGAGCAGTGCCGCCGCCGCGAACGGCAGGAAGCGGAACTGGTACTTGAAGTTCGGCACCTCGCGCTGGATCCACGCAGCGGCGGGCTCGGGGCTGCCGGTGAGCGCCGCCACCCACGCAACCCAGATCAGCGCGGCCATCAGGAAGAACGTGGTGACCCCGAACCAGTCGAGCGCGCTCGCCGCGCCGCGCTTCAGGCTGTCGATCTCCGCCACCCCGAGCAGCGACAAGGGCAGCAGCAGCGGCAACGCGTTGACCTCGCGCGCCTCGGCGAAGGCCGAGATGACCACGAGGAAGACCAGCAGCGCCACGAAGGGCAGCTGGAGATCGCGTCTCGTGGCGAGGGACTTGCGTGCCCGCCACAGGGTCCACGCAGCAAGCGGCCACGCCGGCCATGCATACCAGGGCAGGATCTTCACGAAGTACACGGCGTCCAGCAACCCGCTGCGGGAGGCGTCGTCGCCGGACCATCGCGAGGCCGCCGCGCGCGCCAGCCAGCCGGCGAGATTGGTGCGCGGATTCGCCGCCAGCAGGGCCGGCCACAGGGCGAGCAGCGGGGCCGCGCATATCACCGCGATCGCGACGGTGGTCGCGTACGCGCGGGTGCGCCAGGCGGGTGCTGCGAGCGGAAGGATCGCGATCACGACCGCGAGCAGGGCCAGCGGAAGGAACCCGTCGCCGAGGAACGCGATCCCCAGGGCCAGCCCGGTCACCAAGCCCGCCACGCGCGGGCGGCGCGGCGACAGGGCGAGTCCGTAGAGGCCGATCGAAATGCCGGTGAGGCCCGCGAGGTCGCTGTTCATCTCGTGGGCCCGGATCAGCAGGCCGAGGCAGCCGATGAACAGCAGGACGCTCACGCGCATCGCGCGCTCGCCCATCAGCTCGAACGCCGCGAGGGAAACGAAGCCGAGCGTGGCCGCCATGAAGACGCCGGTCGCCAGGCGCGCCGCGTCATGGAGCGGCATCACCCCGCCCAGCAGATTGGCGAGGAGGGCGGCGACCCAGAAGAACAGCGGCGCCTTTCCGAGGTAGGGCTCGCCCGCCACCTGCATCGCGGTGTAGTCGCCCAGGCGCAACATCTCGGAGACGATGCCGAAGGCGATTGCCTCGTCGCCTTTCCACGGATCGTGGCCGAAGAGGCCGGGGATCAGCCACGCGAGGCACACGACGAGAAAGAGGCCGGTCTTTACGGGCGTGCGCGTGCCATCGTAAGCGATGCGTCCGCGCAGCGAGTCGGGGAGATGGCTTGTGGCCATGGGGCTATTCTAAGTCGCGCAAGAAAAAAGGCAGCCCGAAGGCTGCCTTTCCGTGCCGTCGTGAAGCGCTTACTGCGCTTCTTTGGGCGCCGCGGCCTTCTTCGCGTAACGCTTCTTGAATTTGTCCACGCGGCCGGCCGTGTCGACGATCTTCTGCTTGCCGGTATAGAAGGGATGCGATTCCGCGGAGATCTCGATCTTGTAGACCGGATACTCCTTGCCGTCCTTCCACTTGATCGTCTCGCTGGTCGCGACGGTGGAGCGGGTCACGAAGCCGAAATCGCAGCTGGTATCGAGGAAAACGACCTCGCGGTAATTGGGATGGATGCCTGCCTTCATCGTGATCGCGCCTTTCGCCGGGAGCATTGTCGGGGCCAGCCATCTCCTTGATCTACAAGGGTTCGGCCTCCGGTAAAACGACAATTATCCCGGAAAAGGTCAATCAAAGCAAGGGTTTGGTTTGTTACGGTCTCTGCATCACCGCGTCAAACGGGCCCTCCCTGACCGCGAGCGCGAGCAGCGCTTCATGGACTCCTCCTTCGGTCTTGAACAGGGTTCGGAGCTGGGCGCGCAGCTCCACGGTGTCGTGGTGGCCATGGATGGCGACCGCATGCTGCACGGCCGCGTCGAGCAGCTCCGCGTCACTGTCCGCGGCGAAACGCATCGTGCAATGCACTTCGCTCGGATACTCACGGCAGTCGATGTGGTCATCGACGCGCCCTAGTTCACCAGCCCGGCGGCATTCAAGGCCGATCCCTCAAAGGGTGGCCCCGGTTGATCAGTTGCCGCGCTTCATCGAGTTGAAGAACTCGTCGTTGTTCTTGGTGGCGCGCAGCTTGTCGAGCAGGAATTCCGTGGCCTCGAGCTCGTCCATCCCGAAGAGCAGCTTGCGAAGCACCCACACCTTGGGGAGGATCTCGGGCGCGATCAGCAGCTCCTCGCGCCGGGTTCCGGAGCGGTTCACGTTGATCGAGGGATAGACGCGCTTCTCGGCCATGCGGCGATCCAGGTGGATCTCCATGTTGCCGGTGCCCTTGAACTCCTCGTAGATCACGTCATCCATGCGCGAGCCGGTGTCGATGAGGGCCGTGGCGATGATCGTGAGCGAGCCGCCTTCCTCGACGTTGCGTGCCGCCCCGAAGAAGCGCTTCGGGCGCTGCAGGGCGTTGGAGTCGACGCCGCCCGTGAGCACCTTGCCCGAGGCGGGCACCACGGTGTTGTACGCGCGGGCGAGGCGGGTGATGGAGTCCAGCAGGATCACCACGTCCTTCTTGTGCTCGACCAGGCGCTTGGCCTTCTCGATCACCATCTCGGCGACTTGCACGTGGCGCGTGGCGGGCTCGTCGAAGGTCGAGGCGACGACCTCGCCCTTCACCGTGCGCGTCATCTCCGTGACTTCCTCGGGACGCTCGTCGATGAGCAGCACGATCAGCGTGCACTCCGGGTAGTTGGAGGTGATCGCGTGCGCCATGTGCTGCATCAGCACCGTCTTGCCGGCCTTGGGCGGCGAGATGATCAGCCCGCGCTGGCCCTTGCCGATGGGCGCCATGATGTCGATTACGCGGCCGGTGAGGTTCTCCTCGGCCTTGATGTCGCGCTCGAGGACCAGCGACTCGTCCGGGTGCAGCGGCGTCAGGTTCTCGAACAGGATCTTCGACTTCGCGTTCTCGGGCGGCTCGCCGTTGACCTTGTCGACCTTCACCAGCGCGAAGTAGCGCTCGCCGTCCTTCGGCGTGCGGATCTCGCCTTCGATCGAATCGCCCGTGTGCAGGTTGAAGCGGCGGATCTGCGAGGGCGAGACATAGATGTCGTCGGGCCCGGCGAGGTAGCTCGTGTCGGGCGAGCGCAGGAAGCCGAAGCCGTCCTGGAGCACTTCCAGGGTGCCGTCGCCGAAAATGGCCTCGCCCTTCTTCGCATGGCTTTTCAGCAGCGCGAAGATCAATTCCTGCTTGCGAAGCCGGTTGGCGCCCTCGAGCTCGGCCGAGTTGGCCATGTCGACGAGCTCCTGGACGTGCTTGAGCTTGAGTTCGGATAAATACATGCCGGGAAGACCTACATCAGGGGACATGGAGTGGGCCCGGAATGACCGCACGGGCGGCGTGGAGCAATGAATCGGGGGGTTTACCTGGCTGCGGGGGGTGGCGCGGAACTCGGAGACTGTTGCGAGCGAACAGCCAGGACGAAGCCCAATCTATCGGGTTCAGATATTGCTGTCAATGAACGCGGCAAGCTGCGACTTCGAGAGCGCGCCCACCTTGGTGGCCTCGAGGTTTCCGTTCTTGAAGATCATCAGCGTCGGGATGCCGCGGATGCCGTACTTCGGCGGCGTGGCCTGGTTCTCGTCGATGTTCAGCTTGGCCACCTTCAGTCGCCCGGAATACTCCTGCGCGATCTGGTCCAGGGC
>JBKJYC010000137.1:0-7652 GCA_046715885.1 Usitatibacter sp. | reverse complement strand
GAAGCGCGCGCGCAGCTCGCCGCCGAAGAGCGGGTGCCCGCGCAACTGCGGGTTGGCGTCGTTCTCGATCAGCAACGGCGCGGCTGGCTGGTCGTGATCGAAGGCCAGGGACTGCTCGCGCGGCAGGTAGTGCAGGGCGACGCCGGCGCGCGCCTTGATCCATTCGCGCTCCCCGTCGAAGAAGGAGAGCCAGGCCATGGGCGCGCGCACCGCATCCCGCGCGCGCTTCACGAGCTCGTCGAAGGCCGCCTCGGGTGGCGTGTCGAGCACGCGGTAGGCGCGAAGCCGCGCCAGGCGCTCCCCGTGGCGGGCGTCCGCGGGGCGTTTGGCCGCGCTCATGCCGCGAGCTCGCAGATCACCGGCGCGTGGTCGGAGGGCCGCTCGAGCTTGCGCGGTTCCGCGTCGATGGCGCACGACGTGCAGCTCGACGCGAGCGCCGGTGACAGAAGGATGTGGTCGATGCGCAGGCCCATCCTTCGCTTGAAGGCGTTCATGCGGTAATCCCACCAGGTGAACGACTTCTCCGCTTGCTCGAAGCGGCGGAAGGCATCGGCGAATCCGAGGCCGAGGATGCCCTTCAGGGCCTCGCGCTCCGGCTCGCTGAAGAGCACCTGGCCCTCCCAGGCGAGCGGATCGTGGACGTCGCGCGCCTCGGGCGCGATGTTGAAGTCGCCGAGGATCGCCAGCCTGGGGTGCGCGGCCAGCTCCGCGCGCAGCCATTCGCGCAGCGCCGCCAGCCAGCGCAGCTTGTACTGATACTTGTCGGAGCCCACGCTCTGGCCGTTGGGCACGTATACGCTGACCACCCGCGTGTCATCGATGTTGCCGGCGATCACCCGGCTTTGCTCGTCGGTGAACTGCGGGATGCCGCGCCCCACGTTGGCGCACTCGACGCGGGCCAGGATGGCCACGCCGTTGTAGGTCTTCTGGCCGTTGTGGATCCAGCGGTAGCCCGCGGCCTCGAGCTCGGCGCCGGGAAACTTCTCGTCCGCGCACTTGGTTTCCTGCAGGCACACCACGTCCGGCGATTGACGCGCGAGCCAGTCCAGAAGGTGCGGCATGCGCACCTTCAGCGAGTTCACGTTCCAGGTTGCGAGTTTTATGAGCCTGCTTTTCTACTTGGGCTCCGGTGCGGAGGTGGCCGGCGGCTGGTCGGCCTGCGCGTCGGGCTGCGCGGCCTTTTCCGGCGCTTTCCTCGGTGCGATCGGCGTGGCGCGCGGGTTGGGCTGGCCCGGGAGGGCCGTGCGCGGGTAGCCGGCGGTATCGAGCGTCGATTGCCACGCGGACTCGTCGAAGCCCTTCAGCTTCGATTCGCCGACCACCAGGACCGGAACCACCCGCTCGCCGAAGGCCTTCTCCACAGCTTCGGCCGCCGCGGGGTCGGAGCCGGCATCGCGTTCGCTGAACGGAATACCGCGCTTCGAGAGCAGGGTGCGGCCCTGCTCGCAGACCGACCCGCAATCGCCTCCGGTGTAGAGCGTGACCGGGTTGCGCTGCATCGCAAGCTGCGTTGCGTACGGCAACTGAACTTCCGTGGCGTACCCGCCTCCCACTCGCTTCTGCGAGCTGGTCGTGATTTCCTTGGGCGGGGGCGTGTCGGAGAAGACCACCTTGCCGTCCTTGTCCACCCAGCGGTAGATCGTCTGCTGCGCCGCGAGGAACGCGGGCGCGGCAACCAGCGCGGCGACGATCCAGGGTAGCGCCTTCTTCGCGAGCATGGATTCCTCCGGTCAGGCCGTGGCCGTCATCCCATTATGACGCAGAAGGGCGTCGATCTGCGGCTTGCGGCCGCGAAACGCGATGAAGGACTCGAGCGCGGGGCGGCTTCCGCCGGCCGCGAGGATCTCGCGGCGGAATCGGGCGCCCGCCTCCGCGCTGAGGACGCCGGCCTCCTCGAAAGCGCCGTACGCGTCGGCCGACAGCACCTCGGCCCACTTGTAGGAGTAGTACCCGGCCGCGTAGCCGCCGGCGAAGATGTGCGAGAACTGGTTCGGGAAACGGTTGTAGTCGGGCGGCGCGAGCACGGCCACCTCCCGGCGCACGCGATCGAGGAGAGCCATCACGGTGTCGCCCGCGCGGTTGAAGGCCGCGTGCAGGCGCATGTCGAACAGCGCGAACTCGAGCTGGCGGACGAACTGCATGCCGCTCTGGAAATTCTTCGCCGCGACCATCTTGTCGAAGAGTTCCCGCGGGATCTTCGCGCCCGTCTCGGCGTGGCGCGTCATGTGCCGCACCACGTCCCACTCCCAGCAGAAGTTCTCCATGAACTGGCTCGGCAGCTCCACCGCGTCCCACTCGACGCCGTTCAGGCCCGAGACTCCGAGCTCGTCGACCTGGGTGAGCAGCAAGTGCAAACCATGGCCGAACTCGTGGAAGAGCGTGGTGACTTCGTTGTGCGTGAAGAGCGCGGGCTTGCCGTCCACCGGCGCCGAGAAGTTGCAGGTGAGGAACGTGACGGGCGTTTGCACCCCCGAAGAGAGGCGCCGGCGGTTGATCGCGTCGTCCATCCACGCGCCGCCACGCTTGCCCTCGCGCGCGTAGAGGTCGAGGTAGAACTGGCCGATGCGCCCTCCGGATGCGTCGAGCACGTCGAAGAAGCAGGCGTCGGCGTGCCAGGTCTCGCACTGCGACTTGCGGATCTTCACGCCGTAGAGCGTCTCCACCACGCGGAACATCCCCGCCAGCACCGCCACTTCGGGAAAATACTGCTTCACTTCCTGGTCCGAGAACGCGTAGCGCCTCTGGCGCAGCTTTTCGCTCACGTACATGAGGTCGGAAGCGCGCACCTCGGCCAGGTCGAGCTGCGTGCGGGCGAACTCGCGCACTTCCTCCATGTCGCGCTCGGCGAAGGGCCGGGCGCGCCGCGCCAGATCGTCGAGGAACGCGACCGCCTCCCGCGGCTCGGCCGCCATCTTCGTGGCGAGCGAGACCTCGGCGAAATTGGCGTAGCCGAGGAGCTTCGCGCCCTCCTCGCGCAACTCGAGGATGCGCGCGATGCTCGCGGTGTTGTCCCACTCGGGCTTGCCGAATTCCGAGGCGCGCGTCACGAAGGCGCGGTACAGCGTCTCGCGCAGCCCATGGTCGTCTGCATACTGCATCACCGGGAAGTAGCACGGCATGTGCAGCGTGAGCTTCCAGCCCGCCTTTGCGTCCCTCGCCGCCCCCTGCTTCGCGGTGGAGAGCACGTCCTCGGGAATGCCCGAGAGCTGCGCCGCGTCGGTCACGTACAGCGCGTAGGCGTTGGTGGCGTCCAGCACGTTGTCCTGGAAGCGCGAGGAAAGCTTGGCAAGCTCCTCCTGGACCTCGAGGAAGCGCGCCTTCTCCTTCGGCGGCAGCTCCGCGCCCCCGAGGCGGAAATCGCGCAGCTCGTTGTCCACCAGGCGCTTGCGCGCGGGCGTGAGCGCGGCGAACGCGGCCGAGGCCTTGAGCGCCTTGAACCGGGCGTGCAGGCGCTGGTCCTGGCCCTGCTCCGAGACGTACTGCGTGACTTTCGGCAGGGCCGCGTTGTAGGCATCGCGGAGCTCGGGCGTGTTCACCACGGCGTTCATGTGCCCCACCTGGGACCACGCACGCGCGAGACGCTCGTTCGCGTCGTCCAGGGGCTCGACGAAGTTCTCCCAGGTGGGTGCGGCATCGGCGGCGGCCAGCCGCTCGATGGTCGCGCGGCCCTCGGCGATGAGCGCGTCCACGGCGGGACCGATGTGCGACGCCTGGATGGCGGAGAAACGCGGCAGTCCGGAAAAATCGAGGAGGGGATTTTGCATGGCGTGGTCTTCAGGCGGAGTAGACGGTGCGCCCCCCGACCAGCGTGCGCGCGACGCGGCCGGTGAGCTCCAGGCCCATGAAGGGCGTGTTCTTGCCCTGGCTCGCGAGCGCCAGCGGCGACACGACCCAGGGCGATTTCGGATTTAAGAGGCAGATATCCGCGCGCGCCCCGGGCGAGAGCGTCCCGGCGCCGGCGCCGAGGATCTTCGCGGCGCGGTGCGTGACCGCGCCGAGGGCCTGGGGCAGCTTCAGGCCCATCTCCGTGCCCCACTTGAGCGTGAGCGGCAGCAGCAGTTCCAGCCCGGTGGCGCCCGCCGCGGCCTGTGCGAACGGAACCAGCTTCTCGTCGTCGTCCACGGGCGCGTGGTCCGAGCACACCGCATCGACGGTGCCCTCGGCGAGCGCCTTGCGCAGCGCGTCGCGATCGCGCGGGGCTCGCAGCGGCGGGACGAGGTGGGCCTGCGCGTCGAAGTCGCCGATGTCGCGGTCGCACAGGTGCAGGTGATGCGCGCTCACGTCGCAGGTGACCGGGATGCCGCGCGCCTTCGCCTCGGCCACGAGCGCCACGCCCTCGGCGCTCGAGAGCCGCGCCAGGTGGACGCGGGCGCCGGTGGCCGCCATCAATTGCAGGATGGTGCCCACCGCGACGGTCTCGGCGATCGCGGGGATCGCCGCCAGCCCGAGGCGCGTGGCCACCTCGCCGTCGTGCGCGACACCGCCGCGCGCGAGATCCGCGTCCTGCGGTCGCAGCCACACGGTGAAATCGAAAGTCGCCGCATAGCGCATCGCCTGGAGCAGCACGTTCAGGTCGTCGATCGGCGCGTTGGCCTGGAAGAAACCCACGCAGCCGGCTTCGGCGAGCTCGGCCATCTCGGCCAGCTGCTCGCCCCTGAGCCCCACGGTGAGCGCTCCCAGCGGGTGCACGCGTGCCTGGTTGAGCGCCTCGGCGCGGCGCGTGAGCATCTCCACGAGGCCGGGCTCGTCCAGGACCGGGTCGGTGTCGGGCGGGCACGCGAGCGTGGTCACGCCCCCGGCCACGGCCGCCTGCATCTCGGATTCGAGCGTCGCCTTGTACTC
This sequence comes from Usitatibacter sp., assembly GCA_046715885.1. Lineage (GTDB taxonomy): Bacteria > Pseudomonadota > Gammaproteobacteria > Burkholderiales > Usitatibacteraceae > Usitatibacter. The sequence goes on along the minus strand of JBKJYC010000137.1, from coordinate 2,810 downwards.
GAAGCCCGGCTCGCGAAGGCGTGCGCAGAGGTCCACCAGTCCCGGGCAGGCGACCAGGCCGCTCGCGTCGAGCCTTTCCTCGGTTTTGAAACCGTCGGGCGCCGCGAAGGCCTCGGCCTTTCCCCGGACCGCCGCGATGTGGCCGTCGGCCACGAAGATCGAGGCGGGCTCGTCGCGATCCGACGCCGGATCGACCACCCGCGCGCCGTGGATCTCGAGCCTCATTCGCCCCCCTCGCTCGCGGCCCCGGCGAGGATCGACATCACCGCCATGCGCACCGCGATGCCGAAGGTCACCTGCGGGAGGATGACGCTCTGCCGTCCGTCGGCCACGCTGGAATCGATCTCGACGCCACGGTTCATGGGCCCGGGGTGCATCACGATGGCATCGGGCTTCGCCTTCGCGAGCTTGTCGGCCGTGAGGCCGTAGGCCTTGAAGAACTCGCCCGCCGAAGGCAGCAAAGTGCCGTTCATGCGCTCGTTCTGGACCCTGAGCATGATCACCACGTCGCAGTCCTTCAGGCCCTTGGCCATGTCGTGGAAGACGGCAACGCCCATGCGCTCCACCTCCGCGGGCATCAGGGTCTTGGGCCCGATCACGCGCAGGTCTGGCACTCCGAGGGTCTTGAGGGCGTGGATCTGGGAGCGCGCGACGCGCGAGTGCAGCACGTCGCCCACGATCGCCACCGTGAGCCCCGCGAAGTCCTTCTTGTAGTGGCGGATGGTGTACATGTCGAGCAAGCCCTGCGTCGGGTGCGCATGGCGGCCGTCCCCGGCGTTGATCACCGCCACGCCGGGCTTCACGTGGCGCGCGATCAGGTGCGGCGCGCCCGATTCGGCGTGGCGCACGATGAACATGTCGGCATCCATGGCCTGGAGGTTGTACACGGTGTCCAGCAGCGTCTCACCCTTCGCGGTGGAGGAGGCGCCGATATTCAGGTTGATCACGTCGGCGGAAAGGCGTTTCGCCGCGATCTCGAACGTGGTACGCGTGCGCGTGGAGTTCTCGAAGAACACGTTGAAGATCGCCTTGCCGCGCAGCAGCGGCACCTTCTTCACCTCGCGCTCGTTGACCGACACGAACTGGTCGGCGGTGTCGAGGATGCGGCGGATCATCGCCGCGGGCAGCCCCTCGGTCGTGAGGAGGTGGCGCAGCCGCCCCTGGGCGTCGAGCTGGACGTTTCGTTCGGTCATCGGTGCGATGGCTTCATGGCCTTTTCACCGCGGCGAGTCGAAGCTTGCCGCCGTCGTTGGACAACACCAGCTCTTCGTCCTGGCTCACCTCGACCTTGGCGCCGAGGAAATCCGGGCACACCGGGAGCTCGCGGCCGCCACGATCGGCCAGCATGGCCAGGCGCACCACGCGCGGGCGGCCGAAGTCGAACAGCTCGTTCAACGCGGCACGCACAGTGCGGCCGGTATGCAGCACATCGTCGACCAGCACGATATCGCGGCCATCGACGGGGAAGGGGATCTGGCTTCGGCGCGACTCGCGGTGCAGGCCGATGCGCCCGAAGTCGTCGCGGTGCAGCGTGACCGCCAGCGTGCCCAGCGCCACCTTGCAGCCCAGGGCGCGATGCAGCCGCTCGGCGAGCCACACGCCGCCGGTGTGGATGCCCACCAGGCCCGCGTCCGGCGACACCGCGCCCTTCATCTGCGCGACCAGCGCCTCGACCAGGCGCTCGGGATCAGGAAGCGAGTCGTTCATGGGCCGTCGGATCGTCGAGGTAGCTCTGGAGGATGATGGCGGCGGCGAGCGCGTCCACGTCCTGCTTGGCGCGGATGCGGGCATGCTGCTCGCGCAGCTGCTCCTGTGCGGCGGCCGAGGAGAGCGTCTCGTCCACGAAGGTGACGGGGAGGTTGAAGCGCGCGGCCAGGCGGCGCCCGAATTTTTCCGCGAGCCTGGCGATCGGATGCTGCGCCCCATCGGCGTGCTTCGGCCGCCCCACGATGAAGGCCGCCGGCCGCCAGTCCAGCACGATCTTTTCCACCTCGGCGAAACGCCTCTCGTTGGCCTGCGCGTCGATCGCCATGAGGGGATGCGCGATTCCGGTGGCGGTCTCGCCCACCGCCACGCCGATGCGCTTCTCGCCAAAGTCGAATCCCAACAGGGTCCCGGATTCGGCTGCGGCCATCACGCGTGCCCCGCCTCCTCGGAAAGATTGGCGGCGTTCACGCCGAGGATCTTCATGGCCGCTTCGTAGCGTCCCTCGGGCGGCACGTCGAAGATCACGTCGACGTTCGCGGCCACGGTGAGCCAGCCATTGCGCTGGATCTCGTCCTCGAGCTGCCCGGGAGCCCATCCCGCGTAGCCCAGCGCCACCAGCTGCTCGCGCGGCCCGCGCCCGCTGGCCATGGCCTCGAGGATGTCGCGCGAGGTGGTGAGGCCGATGTCGCCCACCGGCAGGGTGGACTTCCAGGTGCCCAGCGGCCGGTGGAGGACGAAACCATGGTCGAACTGGACCGGCCCCCCGTAGAAGACCGGCTGTTCGCACAGCGGGGACTCGGCCATCGGGATCTCGACCTGGCGCAATAGCGCCCCCAGCGTGACCTCGATGGGCCGGTTCACGACGATGCCCAGGGCGCCGCGCTCGTTGTGCTCGCAAACGAACGTGAGCGTGCGCGAAAAGTTCGGGTCCGCCATGGCGGGCATGGCGATCAGGAAGTGCTTGGTGAGATTGATCGTTTGCATCGACAGCCGTCGCGTATTCTAGCCTTTCCACCGTGTGCCAGACAAATGTAGCCCTACGACGCCGCCCGCTTCTGGGTCCGCCGCGACCTTCGCTGCGACGACAACGCGGGCCTGTACTT
>JBKJYC010000136.1:0-5073 GCA_046715885.1 Usitatibacter sp. | reverse complement strand
GCGCGGCCAGAAGCTGCTGGACGGCCAGGCCGCGTTCATCCGCGCGCTCGAGAAGGCAGGCAAGCTGAACCGCCAGGTCGAGTTCCTGCCTTCGGACGACGAGATCGCCGAGCGGCGCGCGAAGAAGGTGGGACTCACCGCCCCGGAGCGCGCGGTGCTGCTGGCCTACTCGAAAATCGTGCTCTCCGAGGACCTCGACCGCTCGGCCCTGATCGACGACGAGTACGTGGGCAGGGCGCTGGTGGACTATTTCCCCACGCTCCTGCGCCAGAAGTACCTGCAGGCGATCCCGCAGCATGCCCTGCGCCGCGAGATCATCTCGACGGTCGTGGCCAACTCCATGATCAACCGCACGGGCAGCATCTTCGTGCACCGCATGCAGGAGGAAACGGGTGCGGCGCCCGAGGAAGTGGTGCGCGCGTTCACGCTCGTGCGCGACATCTACGGCCTCGAGCCGCTGTGGCTCGACATCGACCATCTCGACAACCAGGTCCCGGCGGCGCTGCAATATGAGCTGCTGATCAACGTGGGACGCGTGCTCCTGCGCGCCGTGCTGTGGTTCCTGCGCCGGCGCCGCGAGAAGTTCCCGATCGGGAAGGTGCTGGAGATCTTCCGGCCGGGGCTGGAGGTGCTGCAGCGCGAGGTGCCGGCCATCCTCGCGGCCGGCGACCGCGTGGCGTGGGAGGCCTACGTCGCGCGCCTCGCGGCGAGCGGCGTGCCCAAGCCGCTCGCCGAGCGGCTGGCCAGCCTCGAGTCGCTCTACGCGGCGCTCGACGCGACCGAGGTCGCCCAGGAATGCGGCAAGCCGATCGAGTCGATCGCCGGCGTGTACTTCGCCATCGTGGGCGAGCTGGGACTGCGCTGGATCGCCGAGAGGATCACGGCGCTGCCCACCGACACCTCATGGCAGGCCCTGGCGCGCCACGCGTTGCGCGCCGCCCAGTCGAGCCAGCAGCGCGCGATGACGCAGCCGATCGCGAAGATGAGCCCGCAGGCGGCGGACCCGGCCGCGATGATCGCCGCGTGGCGGGAGCGCTACGCGCCCGCGCTCGCGCGCCTGAAGGCGATGGTGGAGGAGCTCAAGGGCCAGGACAGCCTGGACCTCGCGGTGCTCTCGGTCCTGTTGCGCGAGCTGCGCGGCCTGGCATGAGCCGCGCACTCGTTGCCGCCGGAAATATTTGCCGATAGACTCCGCAGCGCCCTACGAACAAGAGCGAACAAGACCACGATGAAATCGCGCACTGCAGTGATCCTCGCATTCCTGGCCCTGGCCCTCGCCGGCTGCGCCGGGGTTCCCCAGCAACCGGTGGCGCTCGATGCGGGCATGGTCGCGCCCAAGTCCGGGCGCGTCGGCGTGGCCATGACGGCCCTGCCGAAGATCGACACGCACTTCCCGGGCGCCGGCTGCCTGCTGTGCATCGCGGCCGCCTCCGCCATGAACTCCTCGCTCACCGCGCACACGCAGAAGCTGCCCTACGAAGACCTCGCCGGCGTCAAGGAGCAGGTGGCGGCGCTGATCCGCAAGAAGGGCACGCTGGTCACGGTGATCCCCGGGGACCTGCGCATCGACGAGTTGCCGCGCTACAGCACGGAGGGTCCGAACATCGCCCCGAAGGACTTCAGGCCGCTCAAGCAGAAGTACGACATCGACAAGCTCGTGGTGCTCCAGGTCGAGACGCTCGGCATGTGGCGGACCTATTCCTCCTACTTCCCGACCAGCGATCCCAAGGGCGTCTTCATGGGCCGCGGCTACATGATCAACCTGGGCACCAACACGTACGAGTGGTTCCAGCCCGTTACCGTCATGCAGAGCGCGGCCGGCGAATGGGACGAGCCGCCCGGCTTCCCGGCCCTCACGAACGCCTACTTCCAGGTGCTCGAGTTCGGCAAGGACAGCTTCCTCAAGCCGTTCAACTGAGGCGTCGTCCCATGCTGGATGCCCTGCGGGCCGGATGCCTTTGCCTTGTCGCGGCGCTCTTGTTGCTGGACAGCGCGATCGCCCAGGATGCGAAGCCTGCGGCGGGCGCCCCGCGCCCCCCGGCGGGCGAGATGGACTGGGCTTTGCGCCTGGCGAAGGAGGGCGACCTCGTCGCCTATCGGGGAGTGGCCGACATGAACCAGGCCGGCATGGGCGCGGGCGCGATGATGTATCCGGCCCCGAGCGCGGCGGGCTTCGTGGCCGCGCTCATCACGCACGGCCTGCTGCTCGAGAGCGTGAAGAGCAGCCAGAAGACCAAGCTGCAGGAGGACGCGGACAAGGTGCTCGTGCCCTACCGCGGCGTGCTCGGCGCCTACGCGGCCCGGGACCTCATGCGCTCGGGGCTGGCGCACTGCCGCGCGGGCCGCAACCGCCGGGCGATCGAAGCGGCGGAGGGTGCGGGCGCCGACTGGCTAGTCGAGACGCAGCCGGTCTTCTCGCTCACTCAGGACCAGCGCGCCATCATCCTCGATGCCGTCGTCACGCTCTTCGCGCCCGGGGCGCCCGCCTCCCCGGCACACCAGGTGGTCGTGCGCGTGGTCTCCGACCCGGGGCCCGAGACGGAGCCCGTCACGTTCTGGACCGGCGCCGACGGGGAGAAGCTCAGGACGGAGAGCGCCCGGCTCCTGGCGCAGTCGCTCGACATCGGGCTCGCCGAGATCGCGGCGGGTCCCCCGCAAGGGGCGGCCGTGCACCGGACGTTTCGCTATCGCGAAGGTGGCATCGAGCGCATGGAGCGCGCCCAGCTCGTGGCCGAGCGTTGTGGCCGCCTCACGCTGCGCACGCTGCGTGGCGCGCTGATGTCGGTTCCCGCGTCGAATGCGCCGCCCCCGGACGGCGCGTGCGGCGAGGCGGCCCCGGCCAAGGGCTAGCACGGTGACACGTTAATCCACGATCAAGGCGGCCACGACGCCGCGTCCCTCGCCCGCGAGGATGTTGAACGTGCGGCACGCCGCGGGCGTGTCCATCACCTCCACGCCGACCCGCGCCTGGTACAGGGGTGCGAGCACGGCGGCCTCGGGGAAGCGGAAGCGCGCGCCCGATCCGAGCAGCACGATCTCCGGCTCGCGCTCGAGGAGCGCGGCGATGCGCTCGGCCGTGACTTCCTCGAGCGAGCGTGGCGACCAGGGCTCGAGGTGCAGGGCACCGACGACGAGGCTCTCGCCCAGCCGCTGTCCGTTCACTTCCACGTAACCCTCGCCGTACCCGGTGAAGAGGTTGCGGCCCTCGGCAGCCATGCGGTCGATCTTCATGCCGCATTCTCGCATCAACGCGGTGCGGGGTAGCGCATGAGGGGCTCGCCGGCGATGACGGTGCCAAGCCGCCGCGAGCGCCACCGGAGTCGCCTGCTAGAATCAACGCCTTTCGCAGCGCGCCGAGCGTTCCCATGCAGCCCGAATTCCCGCGCATCAAGCGCCTCCCGCCGTACGTCTTCAACATCACTAACGAGCTCAAGATGGCCGCCCGCAGGGCGGGAGAAGACGTGATCGACCTGTCCATGGGCAATCCCGACGGGCCGACGCCGCGGCACATCGTGGACAAGCTGGTCGAGGTGGCGCAGCGCGACGACACCCACGGTTACTCGGTCTCCAAGGGCATCCCGCGCCTGCGCCGCGCCATCTGCCAGTGGTACAAGCGCCGCTGGGACGTGGACTTCGACATGGACACCGAGGCCATCGTCACCATCGGCTCGAAGGAAGGCCTCGCGCACCTCATGCTCGCCACGCTCGATCGCGGCGACACGGTGCTGGTGCCCAACCCGAGCTACCCGATCCACATCTACGGCGCGGTGATCGCGGGCGCCGACATCCGCTCGGTGCGCATGACCCCGGGCGTGGACTTCTTCGCCGAAGCCGAGCGCGCCATCCGCGAGCTGTTCCCGAAACCCAAGATGATGATCCTGGGATTTCCCTCGAACCCCACGGCGAAGTGCGTTGAACTGGACTTCTTCGCGAAGATCATCGCGCTGGCCAAGGAGCACAACATCCTCGTCGTGCACGACCTCGCATACGCCGACATCACGTTCGACGGCTGGAAGGCCCCCTCGATCATGCAGGTGCCGGGCGCGCGCGACGTGGCGGTGGAGTTCTTCACGATGTCGAAGAGCTACAACATGGCGGGCTGGCGCATCGGCTTCATGGTCGGCAACAAGGAGATGGTGAACGCCCTCGCGCGCATCAAGAGCTACCACGACTACGGGACCTTCACCCCGCTGCAGGTGGCCGCGATCGCAGCGCTCGACGGCCCGCAGGACTGCGTCGAGGAGATCCGCGCCAAGTACCAGAAGCGCCGCGACGTGATGGTGAGCGGGTTGCGCGACGCCGGCTGGATGGTCGAGAACCCGAAGGCCTCGATGTACGTCTGGGCGCAGATTCCCGAGCCGTACCGCGCCATGGGATCGATCGAGTTCGCCAAGAAGCTCCTCAAGGACGCGAAGATCGCCGTGGCGCCGGGCGTGGGCTTCGGCGACTACGGCGACGACCACGTGCGCATCGCGCTGATCGAGAACGAATCGCGCTCGCGCCAGGCGGTGCGCGGCGTGAAGGAGATGTTCCGCAAGGACGGCCTGCTGTGAACGTGGTGCCGGTGACCGACGAGAAGGGCTCGATCGTGGCCGCGGACCTGCTGGTTGCCGCCGAGGGCGTCCACCGCCAGCTGCGCCCGCATCTGCCGGCCGACTACGTGGCTCGCATGAAGGAAGTGTTCCGCAGCGGCGCCGAGATGGCCGTGGCGGTCGACGAAGGCCAGGTCGCGGGCATCATTGTCTTTCGAGTCCTCGAGAAGACCTTCAGCGGCCGCGAGCTTTATTGCGACGACCTCATCACAGACGAGAAGCGCCGCTCGGCGGGCGTCGGCGCGGCGCTCATCGCCTACATGGTCGGCGTGAGCCGGGATCGAGGCGTGGACACGCTGGCCCTCGATTCGGGCACGCAGCGCCAGCAGGCGCACAAGTTCTACTTCCGCGAGGGCCTGGCGGTGGGCGCCTTCCACTTCACCCGGAAGATCCGATGAAGCCGATGCAGGTTGGGCTCCTCGGTCTCGGGACCGTGGGCAGCGGGACGATCGAGGTGCTGCGCAGGAACCGCGAGGAGATC
>JBKJYC010000135.1:0-4488 GCA_046715885.1 Usitatibacter sp. | reverse complement strand
GCCCGAAGCTGGGCGAGCACACGCGCGAGATCCTCGAGGAGCTGGGCTACGAGGACGACAAGATCGAGCGGCTCGCGAGCAGCGGCGTCGTGCAGGCCTGACCTACCCGAGCGGGTGGGATCGGTGAAACCCGATAGACATTGAAATGTTGTTCGGTGCACCTTGGCGGCACGCCAAGGGAGACCGAACATGCGATTCAATTCGAAGAAGGTCGACGGATACGAGGTCTTTGCCGTTACCGGCGCCAACGTCGCGTCCTTCGCCATCGGTCATGGGGACGCGGATACCCAGGGACTCCTGGGGTTCTCGGTCTTTCGAGTCGACCCGAAGGAAGACCAGGAGTACTGGGTGTACGGCTTCAAGGTCTTCAAGTCCGTCATCCCTCAGCCCGACGACAAGACCCAGGTCACGACCTACGACCATCCGGTTCAGAGCTTCGTGTGGGACGACTTCACCTGCAAGCCGGACCGCGTGTACGAGTATCGATTCGTCCCGGTGAAGGGAAAGCCGAAAAAGCTCGAGCACGGCGACCCGATTACGATCCGCATCAAGACGGAAAAGCTCTTCAGCGACTCCGCGCACGACGTGTTCTTCAACCGCGGGGTCGCCAGCAGCCAGGCGTACGTGCGCAGGTTCGGGCTGCTGCCTCCGAACAAGCTCAAGCCCGCGAAGAAGCAGGATGAAGCCTGGGAGTGGTTGAGCCGGGGCCTGGACGAGGGCCTCTACGGGTTCATCGACCAGGCGAAGGCGGGTGACACGATCCTCGGCTGCTTCTACGAGTTCCGCTATGCGCCGGTCCTGGACCGGCTCGCGGCCGCGCAGAAGAGGGGAGTGACGCTCAAGCTGGTGGTGGATGCCAAGGCCAACAAGGACAGGTTCCCCCGCGACGAGAACCTGAAGGCCATGAAAAAGGCCGGCATCAAGGGCAAGGACACGGTGTTCCTGCGCCAGGCGCGCAAGACCTCGATCCAGCACAACAAGTTCATGGTCCTGCTTCGGGGCGCCGCTGCGAAGCCGGAAGCCGTGTGGACGGGCTCCACCAACATTTCCGAGGGCGGCATCTTCGGCCAGACCAACGTGGGCCATTGGACGCGCGACAGGAACGTGGCGGGCGCCTTCAAGAAGTACTGGGAGCTGATCGCCAGGGATCCAGGCGCCGACGGCAACACCGCGGTCGCGAAGAAGACCAACAAGGAGTTTCGCGACGAGGTGGAGAAGCTTCTCGGAACACCCGCCGATCTCGATGCCATCCCCAACGGCGTCACGCCCATATTCAGCCCGCGCAGCGGCCTGGGCGTGCTCGAGCTGTACGAAAGGCTCATCGACGAGGCGGGCAAGGTGGCCTGCATCACGCTCGCCTTCGGCATCGGCAAGGGTTTCAAGGCGCGGTTGAAGGACAACACGGCCGACAACGCGCTGGTTTTCCTGTTGCTCGAAAAGAAGGACGTCCCCAACAAGCGCAGCAAGGATCCGTTCTTCGCCATCAACGCGAAGAACAACGCCTACAGCGCCTGGGGTTCCTTCATCGAAGATCCGGTGTATCAATGGACGCGCGAGACCACCACGCGGCACCTGGGCTTGAACAAGCACGTGGCGTACATCCATTCGAAGTTCCTGCTGAAGGACCCCCTCAGTGCCGATCCCATCATCGTCACGGGCTCGGCCAACTTCAGCGCCCCTTCGACCAACGACAACGACGAGAACATGCTCGTCATCCGCGGCGACAAGCGCATGGCGGACATCTACTTCACGGAGTTCAACCGGCTCTTCCACCACTACTACTTCCGCTCGGTGTGGGAGGACCTGCACCGGGACGGGACACCGGCGAAGAAAGAGGACGAGGAGAGCCTCTTCCTCAAGGAGAACGACGGCTGGCTCGTGAAGTACGACTCGCCGAAGAAGATCCGCGCCAAGCGCGTAAAGATGTTCGCGGACATGGAGGGCATCGACACCCCGCCCTGAGAGCCTCGGCTATGATGGGTCGATGATCCGCGACTTCCGCCGCAGCTTCGAGTACTACTTCCAGTACCCCCCGGAGCTGCCGCGGCAGATGGCCGCGTGGTGGAGCGCCCAGGGCTTCGAAGCGCGGCTCGTGATCGGCGCGCTGCTCGCGGTGTGCGCGATCTACACGCTGGTGTACATCCGGCCCCTGGTCGGCTCGTTCCTGGCGATCTTCTTTCCGTACTCGTGGATCTACAGCGACCGGATGCGCTCGTGGTTCTTCCGCGGCACGCGCTCGGAATTCGAGCTCACCTGGAAGTCCAAGGGCGAACCCACGAACGCGCGCTGGCGCTACCTCTTCGACGTGCTCTACTACTTCGGGCCGGCGCTGGTCGTCGCCGTGACGCTGGCGATCCTGTTCATCGTCTTCGTCGGCTATCCCGGGTATCTGAAATAATTTCAGCCCGAGTTCCGAAGACCCGCGGCGAGGCCGTTGATCGTGAGGTGGATGCCGCGTTTGACCTTGTCGTCCACTTCCCCCGCGCGGTATCGCTTGAGCAGCTCCACCTGCAGGTGGTTCAGGGGATCGAGGTAGGGAAAGCGGTTGCGAATCGAGCGCGCGAGCGTGGGATTGGATTCGAGGAACGCGATGCTTCCGGTGATCGAGAAGAATGCCCGGACGGTCGAATCGAGCTCGGTGCTGATGCGGGCGAAGATGGCCTCGCCGATCGCGGTGTCGGGCACGAGGTCCTTGTAGCGCGCGGCCACCGACATGTCGGCCTTGGCCAGCAGCATCTCCAGGTTGGAGAGCATGGCGCGGAAGAACGGCCAAGTCCTCCACATCTCGTTCAGCAGTTCCTGCCCCTCGGCGCCGCGGCGAACCAGGAACGACTCCACCGCACTGCCGAAGCCGTACCACCCCGGCAGCATCACCCGGCACTGCGCCCACGAGAATACCCACGGGATCGCGCGCAGGTCCTCGATGCGCTTCGAGGGCTTGCGAGACGCTGGCCGCGAGCCGATGTTGAGCTCGGCGATCTCGCGGATCGGCGTAGAGGCGCGGAAGTACTCCACGAAGCCGTCGGTCTCGTACACCAGCTCGCGATACGCCGTGAAGGCCGTGGCCGAGAGCTCGTCCATGACGACGTGGAAGTCGTCGTATTCCCTGTGCGGCGCCGCGTCCAGCATGGCGCGCACCGTCGCGGCGACGAGCGCCCCCAGGTTGCGCCTCCCGATGTCCCTGTTCGAATACTTGCTCGCGATCACCTCGCCCTGCTCGGTCAGCCGCAGCTCGCCCTGCACGCTGCCGGGCGGCTGGGCGAGGATGGCGTCGTAGCTGGGCCCGCCGCCGCGGCCCACGGTGCCCCCGCGCCCGTGGAAGAACCGCAGCCGCACGCCGAACTCGCGGAACACCTCGACCAGCGCCACCTCCGCCTTGTAGAGCTCCCAGTTGGACGTGGTGTAGCCCCCGTCCTTGTTGCTGTCCGAATAGCCCAGCATCACTTCCTGCACGCCGCCCAGCGACTTCACGATCATTCGCGCCTCGGCGAGGGAGAACCACGCGCGCATGGTGGCGGCGGCGCCCTGCAGGTCCTTGATGGTCTCGAAAAGCGGGACGATCTGCAGGCGCGAGGTGGGCAGCCCGCCGGGCGTGAGGAGGCCGACTTCCTTCAGCAGCACCGCCACCTCGAGGAGGTCCGAGACGCTCTCGGCCTTCGAGATCACGTACTGCTTGATCGAGTCCGGCCCGCGCTGGCGGTGGATCTTGGCGGCGGCCTCGAGGATGTCCATCTCGCCCTTCGCGAGATCGGAGCAGGCCGCGAAGGCGGAGCGCAGCAGGCGCGGAGATGCGAGCTCGGCGAGGAGGATCCGCTGGCGCTCCTCCTCGGGCAGCGTCGCATAGTCGGAGGCCACTTTCGCCGCGCGCAGCAGCTCGGAGACGACCGCCTCGTGGATCTCGGAGTTCTGGCGCAGGTCCACCGTGGCGAGGTGGAAGCCGAAGGCGGCGACCGCCTTGCGTAGCGCTCGCAGGCGCCCATCTGCCAGCAGTCCGCTGCCGTGGCCGCGCAGGCTGGCGTCGATGACCTCGAGCTCCGCGAGGAACGAGGCAGAGTCCCCATAAGGCTCGGCGCTGCCGAGGGCTGAGCGTTGACCGTGCTTCAGGCCCAGTGCCTCCGCCGTGGCCGCGAGGCTCGCGTAGATGCCCGTGAGGGCGCGGCGGTACGGCTCTTCCATCCGGTGCGGCGAACGGTCGGGCGAGCGGTCCGCGAGCCAGGTGAGCGCGGGCGTCACTTTCGCGAGCGTGCCGGAGAGCGGGAGCTCGGCGCCCAGCGCGTGCACCTCGGCCAGGTAGTGATCGAGCACTCGCTCGCCCTGGCGCTGGAACGCGTACTCCAGCATCTCGGCGTTGACGAACGGGTTGCCGTCGCGATCGCCGCCGACCCAGCTGGCGAAGGTGAGGAAGCTCCTTCCGCGCTTCACGTTGGGGTAGTGCTTCGCTAGCTCGGCGTCGAACGTCTGGTAGAAGCGGGCCGCGGTCTCGAAAAT
>JBKJYC010000134.1:0-3442 GCA_046715885.1 Usitatibacter sp. | reverse complement strand
GTGCTGAACCAATACAAGCGCCGCGCCGACCTCATCCCCAACCTGGTCCAGACGGTGCAGGGCTACGCGGCGCAGGAGAAGGACGTCCTGATCGGCGTGACCAACGCGCGTGCGAAGGCCACCTCGGTCCAGGCTACGCCGGAGATGGTGAACGACCCGGTCGCGATGCAGAAATTCCAGCAGGCCCAGGGCGAGCTTTCCGGGGCGCTCTCGCGGCTGTTGGTCACCGTCGAGAACTATCCCCAGCTGAAGAGCGACACGCTCTTCCGGGACCTGCAGACGCAGCTCGAGGGCACGGAGAACCGCATCACGGTCGCGCGCAACCGCTTCATCAAGACGGTGCAGGACTTCAACATCCTGGCGCGCCAGTTCCCGACCAACCTCACCGCGATGATCTTCGGGTACAAGGAGAAGCCGACCTTCTCGGTGGAGAACGAGAAGGCCATCGCCGAGCCTCCGAAGGTCGACTTCCAGAAGAAATAATGAGGTTCGCGGGGGGCGTCTTCGCCCCGCTCGGCCGCATGATGGCGGCGCTCGTGATGGGCGCCGCCATTTCCTTTGCGGGCGCTGCCCAGGAAGTGACGGATCCCATCCCGGTGCCGAAGCTCACGGCGCGGGTCATCGACCAGACCGGCACGCTGACGCCCGCGGAGCTGCAGCGCATCGAGCCGAAGCTGCAGGCGTTCGAGCAGGCGAAGGGCTCCCAGGTCGCCGTGCTGATGGTGCCCTCGATCGGGCCCGAGCCGATCGAGGATTTCGCGCTGCGCGTGACCGACGCGTGGAAGCTGGGGCGCGCCGGGATCGATGACGGCGTGCTCTTCGTCGTGGCCAAGCAGCAGCGCAAGATGCGCATCCAGACCGGACGCGGGGTCCAGGGCACGCTCACCGACGCCATGTCCAAGCGCATCATCGCCGAGCGCGTCGCGCCCGGCTTTCGCACCGGCGACTTTGCCGGCGGCATCGAGACCGGCGTCGATGCCATCCTGAAGGCGATCGAAGGCGAGGCCCTGCCGCCGCCGAGCGCGAAGAAATCGGCGCGCAAGGTGGACACGATCACCTCGGGTTCCGACTTCCTGTGGATGGCCTTCTTCGGCGTTCCGGTCGTCGCGATGATGCTCAGGCCCATGGTCGGCCGCGCGGGCAGCGCGGGCGTCACCGGCGGACTCACCGGCGTGGCGGCCTGGTTGATATTCGGCACCATCGTGGCGGGCGTCGTCGGGGCGGTCGCGGCATTCGCCGTTGCGATCGCGATGGGAACGAGCAGCCTGCGGCAAGGGCGCAGCGGGGGCTTCGGCGGCTGGATCCCGGGCGGCGGCGGCTGGTCCGGCGGCGGCGGAGGCGGCGGGTTCGGAGGCGGCGGCTTCAGCGGGGGCGGCGGCGGTTTCGATGGCGGCGGCGCCTCGGGGGGCTGGTGATGGGCCTGAAACGCTTCGTCCGGCACGTGGCCATGACGCCGTGGAAGGCGCGCCACTCCTTTGCCGAAGCTACGCTCGACGCCATCCAGCAAGAGGTGGCGGCGCAGGAAAAGCGCCATCGCGGCGAGGTCCGATTCGTGGTGGAACGCGAGCTCACTACGGGGCAATTGTGGGCCGGCCTCACCTCGCGCCAACGCGCCATCGAGGTCTTTTCGATGATGCAGGTGTGGAACACCGATGAGAACACCGGGATCCTCGTGTACGTGCTCCTGGCCGACCACAAGGTGGAGATCGTCGCCGACCGTGGCATCCAGAAGAAGGTGACGCAGGAAGAGTGGGGGGCCATCGTCCACCTGATGGAGGAGCACTTCCGCGCCGGCCGTTTCCAGGAAGGGGCTGTGGCGGGCGTGCGCGCGGCGTCCGAGCTGCTCGCCCGGCACTTCCCCGCGGGCGCGGGCGACGCCAACGAGTTGCCGGATCGGCCCGCGATGATCTGACCAGGGGGCCGAAGTCGACTTCTGATACGATCCGCGGCATTTGATTCCGGCATCCGAAACGAGGGGACATGGAACAGACGGTCCGCAAGGCATTCGACGTCCTCGAGGCGCTCGTCAAGTCGGGCGAGCCGCGCCGTCTCACCGACCTCTCGCGTGAGCTCTCCCTCACCAAGCCCAACGTCTACCGGCTCCTGTCCACGCTGAGCAAGCTCGGCTACGTCTCCAAGGAAGAGGCGACCAGCCGCTACTCGGCGACCCTCAAGCTCTGGGAGATGGGCTCGGTGCTGGTCCACGACGCGAACCTCGTGTCCACGACGGCGCCCCGGCTGCGCGATCTATGCGATCGCAGCCGTGAGTCGGTCCAGCTCGCGGTGTACGACGCCGGGTATGCGGTGTACGTGAACAAGGTCGACTGCGCGCAGCCGATCAAGGCCATGACCACCATCGGCAGCCGCGTGCCCGCAGCGTGCGCATCCACCGGCAAGGCGATCCTCGCGTGGCTCGACGAGGCCGAAGTGAAGTACTCCATGACGCTGCTGCGCCGCTTCACGGCCAACACGCGCACGCAGCGCGCCGACCTCGACCGCGACCTGGCCGATGCGCGCGCGCGCGGCTATGCGGTGAACTGCGGCGAATGGCGGCCCGGCATCTGCGGCATCGCCGCGGCGTTGCGCGACCATCGCGGCCAGGTGGTCGCCGCCATGGGCGTGTGGGGCGCGGAGGACGCGATCCTGGGACCGCGCCGCGACGAGCTCTGCAAGCTGGTGCTCGAGATCGCCGCCGAGGCCTCGCGCGAGCTGGGCTACCTCGGCCGCTAGGCCTTCTCGTCCAGCAGCTTCTCGAGCTCGGCGCGCCGCTTGGCGGAGGGCTGTGCGGCGGCGGGTTGCGCGCGCCGGCGGCGCAGGAGCATGCCGAAGACCAGGGCGCCGATCGCCAGGAGGATCACCGGGCCCAACCACAGCACCGCGGTCGATGCCTTGAACGGCGGCCGGTAAAGCACGAAGTCGCCATAGCGCTGGACCATGTAGTCGCGGATATCGCCGTCGCTGCGCCCGGCGGCGATCTGCCCGCGGATCTGGTTGCGCAGGTCCACCGCGAGCGAGGCGTTGGAATCGGCGATGGTCTGGTTCTGGCAGACGAGGCAGCGCAGCTCCTCGGCAAGGTGCTTCAGGCGCTGCTCGGTCGCGGGATTGGCGTCCTTCACCTCGGAGGCCTGGCCGAAGGCGAGGCCCGCGAAGAGCGCCAGGGCGGCGAGCGCGACCCTCATCCGCGAAGGCTCCTGATCAAGGGCAGGATCTTCTTCTCCAGGGCCTCGGGCGTGATCGGCCCGATCTGCTTGTAGCGCACCACGCCCTCGCGGTCGATCACGAACGTCTCCGGCACGCCATAGACCCCGTAGTCGATGCCCACGCGGCCGTCGAAGTCGTGCGCCGAGAGCGAGTACGGATTGCCGAACTTCTGCAGCCACTGCACGCCGTCCTCGCGCCGGTCCTTGTAGTTCAAGCCGACGATGGGCACGACGTTGCGCTT
>JBKJYC010000133.1:0-4457 GCA_046715885.1 Usitatibacter sp. | reverse complement strand
TTCGTGAAATACGCGTGCTTCCCGTCGGCCGTATCGCCGCAGATCCTGAACGCTTCGTGGATGCAGCCGCCGCCGACGGGGTCGACCGAGAGCGGCTTGAAAGACGCCTGCGTGGCGTCTTCGATGGCGAGCGCCACCGCGGGAGCGGCGTCGCGCGCGCTCAACCGCGGCCCGGAGGGGGAGCCTCGAATACGGCGTGCAGGTCGTCGATGGCGACGGGCTTCACCAGGTGCTTGTCGAAGCCGGCCTCGCGCGAGCGCTTCTTGTGGCTCTCCTGGCCCCAGCCCGTCAAAGCGACGATGGCCATGCGCTCTCCTCCCGGCAGCTTGCGGATCGCTTCGCACGCATCGTACCCGTTCATCCGCGGCATGCCGACGTCGAGAAAGATCACATCGGGCGTGAAGGCGCCCGCCCTCTCCACCGCTTCCACGCCGTCGTTGGCGGTCATGACCTCGTGGCCCATCAGCTCCAGCATGGCGGCGAGCGTCGAGGCGGCGTCCGTGTTGTCGTCGGCCACGAGGATGCGGCGGCCTTTCGAGGTTTCCGCGCGCCTGCGCTCGCCATGCGCCTTCTCGTCCTCGGCGCGCGACGGCGCCATCGGAAGGCGCACGGTGAACTCGGAGCCCTCGCCGGCGCTCTCCACGCCCAGCGTGCCGCCGTGCATCTGCGTGATGCGCTGGGCGATGGACAAGCCCACGCCCAGCCCGCCCGTGGCGCGCTCGATGGCACGGTCCACCTGCATGAAGAGCTCGAAGATCTTCGGCAGCATCTCCGCGGGGATGCCGATGCCCGTGTCCCTTACGGAGATGGCGGCCTGCTTGCCCTCCGCGCGGACCGCGAGCCGGATCGCACCGCCGCGTGGCGTGTATTTCGCCGCGTTGCTGAGCAGGTTCGCGAACACCTGGGCGAGGCGTACCGCGTCGCCTTCCACCACCACCGGGCCTGGCGGCAGCTCGAGGGCGAAGGTGTGCCCGGCGGCGTCGATCGCCGGCTTCGCCGTCTCGATCGCGGTGCGCACGGCATCCAGCACGTCGATGCGCTCGCGCTTCAGGCTGATGCGTCCGCGGTTGATGCGGCTGACGTCCATCAGGTCGTCGATCAGCCGGACCATCTGGTCGAGCTGGCGCGCCATGATGCCGCGCACATCGGTGCCCAACGGGGTGTCGCTGCGCGTGCGCTCGAGGATCTCCAGCCCGTTGCGCAGCGGCGCCAGCGGGTTGCGCAGCTCGTGGGCGAGGGTGGCGAGGAACTCGTCCTTGCGGCGGTCGGCCTCGCGCAGCGTCTCCTGCTGGCTCTTCAGGTCGCTGATGTCGAGGTTGAAGCCCGCCCAAGCGACGACCTTCCCCGCGTCATCGCGCACCGGGACGCCGCGCGCGAGCATCGGGTGGTACGCGCCGTCCGCGCCGAGATAGCGATGTTCGCGCGTCCAATTGCAACCCGTGCTCACGCACTCCTTCCAGTCGGTCAGCGTCTGCTCGCGCTCGTCGGGATGCAGGCGGTCACTCCAGTTGTCGTTCGAGCACTGCTCCTGCGTGATGCCGAGGAGCTTCAGGAACGATTCGCTCGCATAGATGTTGCGGCCCTGCGCGTCGTTGATCCAGATGCCGTAGTCGATGCTGTCGCCGATCGCGCGGTAGATGCGCTCGGTCTCCTTCGCCTTCTCGTAGAGCCGCGCGTTGTCGATGGCGATGGCCGCCTGCGCCGCGATGCCCGTGAGCAGGCGTTCGGCGCCGTCGTCGAACACGCCGGGCTGCGCATGGCCCAGGAAGAGGCCGCCGATCACCTCGTGCGTGCGCGACACGACGGACACGGCCAGGAAGCTGCGCACCGGCGGGTGGCCTTCGGGCATGCCTTGGAAAGGGGCGTTCTTCCCGTAGCGCGAGTCCTCGGTGATGTCGTCCGAGCGCACGACGCCGGTGCCCGCGAAGATGGGACCGAAGACGAGCGTGTTTCGCGGCATCGGGAACTTCGCGAACGCCTCGCGCGATACGCCGGAGAGTGTGTAGAGCGTGAAGGACTCGCCGCGCTCGTCGCGCACGTTGTAGAAAAAAGCGCCCATCTGGGCGCCGCAGAGCTCGGTGGCCGCATCGGTGACCACTTGCACCACGCGCTTCGGGTCGAGCTCCGCGGCGACCGTCTGGCTGACGCGCAGCAGCGTCTCGAGGGTTCGGTTCTCCTCGTGCGGGTCGGCGTTGGAGACCATCTCCCGCGGTTGTACGGAGTTTCGCATGGAAGCATGATGCCGCTCCGCTCCCGCCTACTCTGTAGGAAGGCTCCTACTCCGGCATGCTTTCGAACGCCCGCTCGAGGTCGGCGATCAGGTCCGCGGGGTCCTCGAGGCCGATCTGCAGGCGCACCAACGGGCCCCCGGACCAGCGGCGCACGGTGCGGGCGCCGGCGATGCGCGCCGGGACTACGAGACTCTCGTAGCCGCCCCAGCTGTAGCCCAGCGCGAAGAGCTCCAGCGCTTCCACGAACGCCGTCACCTGCGCCCTGGAACGCGGGGCCAGCTCGATGGCGAATAGCCCCGTCGATCCGCGGAAGTCGCGCTTCCACAGCGCATGGCCGGGATCGGACGGCAACGCGGGATGCAGCACGCGTTTCACACTCGGGTGCATTTCCAGGCGTCGCGCGATCTCGAGCGCGCCCGATTCATGCTGGCGCAGCCGCACGTCGAGCGTGCGCATGCCCCGTAGCGCCAGGAAGAGGTCGTCGGGGCTCGCGTGCTGACCCAGGTCGCGGACCGTATCGCGGAGCGCCGGCCACCATCGCTCGTTGGCAACGACGGCGCCCAGCAGGATGTCGGAGTGGCCGCCTGGATACTTCGTCGCCGCCTGCACCACCAGGTCCGCCCCATGCTCGAAGGACGGGAAGAAGACCCCGGTCGCCCAGGTGTTGTCGTGGATCACCGCGGCGCCTCGCTCGTGCGCGATCCGGGCGATGGTGGGGAAGTCCTGGACCTCGAACGTGTGCGAGCCGGGGTTCTCGAGGTACACCGCACGCGTGTTGGGTTGGATCAGCCCGGCGATGCCCTCCCCCACGAGCGGGTCGAAGTACGTGGTCTGCACGCCGAATCGCGCGAGAGTGCGGTCGCAGAAGCGTCGCGTCGGGCCGTACACGCAGTCGACGATGAGGATGTGGTCGCCCGCCTTCACGCACGCCAGGATCGCCGCCGCCACCGCCGCCAGCCCGGAAGGCAGCGTGACCGCGCGATGCCCGCCCTCGAGATCGACCATCAACTCCTCGAAGCCGACTCGCAAAGGCATGTTCGCGATGCCGTAGGTGGGCACCGGCTCACCGGCGTCGAAGCGCTCCTGCACCGCTTCCATGTCGGCAATGCTGTCGAACACCACCGTGGAAGCCCGCGCTACCGGCAGGTTCACGGTACGCGGGTTCGAGTGCGCCTGGCGAGCTCCCTGCACCAGCTTCGTGCGCAGCCTCAAGGAAACGTCAAGGGCCGCACCTCGGCCTTCACCTGGACGGTCGTGCGCTTCCTGTCCTTGCCCTCCACGGTGAACGTGATGGGCACGGTGTCGCCCTTGATGAGCGGTTTCGCCAGGTCCATCAGCATGACGTGGTAGCCGCCGGACTTGAGCTCCACCATCTCGCCCGCGGGCAGCGCCAGCGCGGGGAGCGCTCGCATTTCCATCGTGCCGCCCTTCATCAGCATCTCGTGGATCTCGACCGTCTTCGCGGCGGGCGAGGCGGCGGCGACGATCTTCGCGTCCTCGCTGCTCTTGATCTTCATGAAAGCGCCGGTCGCCCTCTGCGCCGGCACCGTTCCCCGTACCCACGCGTCGGTGACCGTCACTTCAGCAAGCGCGGGGAGTGCGAGCACCGTGGCTGCCGCGACGCAGAGAGCTTGCTTGACTGCGTTCATCTGCGGCCTTTCCGAGTTCATCTGCGTATCCAGGACTTCTCACGCATCAATCGCCGCCCCCGAACACCTTCTCCATCTCCTGCCGGAATTTCACCGCCTCCGACTTCGTGTCGTAGTCGACGTCGTCCCAGCTGACGGTGGCGCCCTCGGCCACGTCGCGCTTGAGCACCAGGCGGTGCGCGAGACCGATCGGCAGCGCCTTCCGGGCCTTCGAGTCCGCGGCGGCCATGAGCTTGCCCCACACCGTGTAGCCGCCTTCGCCGTCGAGGATCTCGCCGGCGCGCAGCGTGCGCTTCGCCGTGGCCACCGCGTCGCCGCGCCAGCCGCTCGCAACACCCGTCGCCTCGCCGCGCACCGCCACGCTCGCCACGCTGATGCCGAGCTCCAGCCCGATCAGGTGCGAGGGCTTGTACATCGCCGCGTATTCGCCCCAGGGATCGGTGACGATGCCGTACTCCTGGAAGCAGCGCCGCACGTATTCGTGCCCGGCGCTGAACGTGACGTAGACGCCCCAGCGAAGGTCGCGGAACACGGGACGGGCGTCGCGCTCGAGGCTGGAGATGACCTCCACCTGGCC
>JBKJYC010000132.1:0-4619 GCA_046715885.1 Usitatibacter sp. | reverse complement strand
CCGCTTAGGTGCAAGCCCCGCCTTCCCGGCGCGGAGGCCGTGCGCCGCCGCCACCGGCTTGCCCTCGCGCTCGCGATCGGGCTGGTGCCGGTCGTGGCCTTCGTCGAGCTTTTCATCGGCCTCCACGCGGCGCTCGGCGCCTCCACGCTCGTGGCCTCGATGCTGGTGCTGTCCTGGACATCGCGTGAAACCCTCTTGGCGCTGGACGCGATCGAGCTCGCCAACGCCGAGCTGCGCAACGTCGAGCAGCGCTGGCAATACGCCCTCGACGGCTCGGGCCATGGCGTCTTCGACTGGAACCCCATCACGGGCCACGTCTATCGCTCCGACGGCTGGCACCGGCTGCTGGGCTATTCGCGCGACGAGATCGAGGCCCTCGACTTGCATTGGACCAACGCGATCCATCCGGAGGACCGGGACATCGCGCGGGAGTTTCGCGCCCGCCTCTCCTCGGGTAAGCACCGCAGTGCGGAAGCCGAGTACCGCATCCGCCACGCCAGTGGCCAATGGCGCTGGGTGCTTTCGCGTGGCACGGTGTTCAGCCTCGACCCGGGCGGGCGGCCCGACCGGATCGTCGGCACCACGACGGATCTCACGGAATTCAAGGCCGCGCGCCGGCAGGCGCAGGACTCGCTCGATGTCTTCCGCGCCATGTTCGAGGAGAGCGCCTATCCGATGGTGCTGTCGAGTGTGGCGGATGGCCGCGTGGCCATGATCAATCCCGCGGCCGCCGAGCTTTTCGGCCGCCCGCGCGAGGAGCTCGTGGGCGGCAACCTGTTGCAGCTGGGCCTGTGGAAGGGCGTGGAATCCGACCGCCTGTGGGAACAGCAGCGAGCCAGCGGCCGCGTGCGCAATTTCCTCGTGCAGGTCGGCGAGCGCTCGATGCTGCTCTTCGCGGACGTGATTCGCATGCGCGGCGAGGAGATGTGCCTCACCTACGCCCTCGACATCACCGACCGCGAGCGATCGGCAGCGGCCGAGCGGCGCGTGCACGAGCTGCAGCGCTCGCTCTTCGAGCACAGCCCGCTGCCGATGGCGGTGCTCTCCGCCGACACCTACGTGGTGGTCGACGTGAACCAGGCCGCTCTGGAGTGCTTCGGCTATTCGCGCGCCGAGGCCATCGGCCGCAGTACCGACGAGCTGCGGATCTGGGCCGAGCCCAACGCGCGCGAGCAGCATCTCGCGGCGCTGCGCGAGGTGGGCCACATCACGGGCGTGGATCGTCGCATTCGCACGCGCGACGGCCTGTACCGGGACATGCAAATCTCCGCCGAGCCGATCGAGGCCGGGGGCGAGCAGCTCGTGCTGGTGCAGTTCTCCGACGTGACGCAGCGCCGCCAGGCGGAGCAACGCGCTGCGCAGGTCACGCGCTTCTATGCCGCGCTTTCCGAAATCCTCGAGGCCGGCGCCCGCGCCCGCGACGAGGACGCCTTCCTCACCGAGGTCTGCCGCATCTGCATGGAACGCACCGGGAACCATATCGCCTTCGCCGTGCGCCTCGACGGATCGCGACATTCGGCGACGGTGTGCGCCCGGGCCGGCGACAACGCGGACGCGTACCTGGAGGGACTGGACGTCGTGCTCGACCCGCAGGACGCGCGCGGCTGGGGTCCCATAGGCCGCGCGGTGCGAAGCGGCCAGCCTTTCCTGTGCAACGACATCGCCGATTCCGCGCTCGAGCCCTGGCGCGAACGCATCATGGCTGCCGGCACCCGTTCCCTGTCGGCGCTACCGCTCTCGCAGGGCGGGCGCATCGTAGGCGCCATCTGCCTGCACCACCCCTATCCCGACGCCTACGACGAGCCGACCACGGAGTTGGTGAGCCGCATAGCGATGAGCGCCGGCCGCACCCTCGACCAGCTTGCCAACGAACGCGAGCGCAAGCGCGCCCAGGGCGAGCTCTCACGCTTGAACCGGGACCTCGACCAGGGGGTTCGCGAGCGCACCCGCGAGCTGCAGACCACGGTGCAGGAGCTGGAGTCGTTCTCGTACTCCGTGGCCCACGACCTGCGAGCGCCGCTGCGCGCGATCAACGGCTACCTGCAGCTGGGTGCGGACCCGGCCATGGATCCCGTCGCCGGGCGCGACTACCTGCGCAAGGCCGCGTCCAGCGTCGCCGGGCTGGCCGAGCTGATCGACGACCTGCTGGAGTTCGCGCGCGCGGGCCGGCGAACGCTCGATCGCAGCCTGGTCGACATGGACGGGCTCGCGCGCCATGTCGCCGAGACGCTGCAGGCCCTGCACCCGGGGACCCAGGTCGTCATCAAGCCGTTGCCGCCGGTCGCGGGCGACGCCTTCCTGCTGAGGCAGGTGCTGCACAATCTGATCGAGAACGCGCTGAAGTTCTCCGCGACGGCGTCGGCGCCGCGCGTCGAGGTGTACGCGGAGGAAAGCGAGCGCAATTACGTCTACCGGGTCCGCGACAACGGAGTCGGTTTCGACATGAAACATTCGGATAACATCTTCGGCGTATTCCAGAGACTGCACGACGCGCGCGACTTCGCCGGCACCGGCGTGGGGCTGGCGATCGTGAAGCGGGTGGTGGAGCGCCACCAGGGGCGGGTGTGGTGCGACGCGCGCCCGGGCGAGGGCGCCACCTTTTCGCTGGCGCTGGCCTCGCCCGAGTCCGGGGCCACGAACTCCCGGTAGCGGATGGCCGGCGATGGAAATCCTGCTGGTTGAAGACACGCCCGCCGACGCGGAACTCGCCCAGATCGCCGCGCGGCGCTGCGCGTTCGCGGGAACCATGACCCACGTGCCCGATGGGGAACGCGCCATCGAGTGGCTCGAGCGAGGCGCCTTCACGGTCGAAGGCGCCGCGGCTCCGTTGCCACGCGTGGTGCTGCTCGACCTCAAGATGCCGCGCGTGGACGGCCATGAGGTGCTGCGCCACGTGAAGAGTTCGCCGCGCCTGAGGCGGGTGCCGATCGTGGTCTTCACCTCTTCGCGCGAAGAGCGCGACATCGCCCGGGCTTTCGAACTCGGGGCGAACAGCTACGTCGTGAAGCCGGTGGAGTTCGGCGCGTACTGCGCGGCGCTGGCCGAGGTGATCGGGTACTGGACCCGGCTGAGCGAGCAGCCTTCGTACGCGTCGCCGGACTAGATTCAGTTGGCGGCTGGGGCGATGAGGGCTGGTCCAGACCTTCCAGGCGGGCGAGCGACCGGACCGCCTCCTTTCACGATCTCCCGGAATCGACCCGTTCAAGTTACCGCCCCGGCGGCCGATGGGATCGGAAGTGCCGGCAATTGTCCGGCCCGGACCGAGTCCATGAGCACCACCCCTGCATCGCGCGAATTCGAGAAGATCTGGTTGCCCGGCACCGTCGGCGCCGCGAGCTTCGTCGCCTTCGTCGAGCTGCTGGTGGTTGGCGGGCTGTCAATGGCCACAGCGGCCCTGGTGGCCCTGCTGTGCGCGGGAATGCTCACGCTGGCGGCGGGACCGGGCCTCGGGGCGATCGCCTTCCGCTCTACCGGCGGCGCGCTGTTGCTGCAGGCCAGCGTGCCGAAGTGGCTGCGGCGGCGAGCCTCCGAGCACGGGCGGGACCAGCGCCTTATCCCCCCGTGCCGGAATTCCTTCGAGGCACTGCTCCCGGCCGTGGGCGAGGCCGTGCCGCTGGGAATTTTCCTCATCGACCTGGCCGGAGTCGTGACGCAGTTCGACTCACGCTTCCGCTCGATGCACGACGTGGGGGGCGGGCCCCCGGAGCTGTTCGCGAACGTGCATCCCGACGATCGCGAAGCCGTGCTCGAGCGATGGCTGGCGGCCTTATCGGGCGGGGAGGTCTTCCGAAGCGAGCACCGCGTACGCGCGCAACATCGCGACATCGAGGTGCGTGTCTACGCGGCACCCGTCGTCGGCCCCGAGGGCGTCGATGGCTACGCCGGCACAGTCGAGGACTTGAGCGAGCTGAAGAACATCCAGCGCGAGCTCGTGAACGAAAGGGAGCGCGCACGGACCCTCGTGCAGCAGCTCACCTGGCAGGCCACGCACGACGCGCTCACCGGATTGAACAACCGCCGCGGCTTTTCCGCGGCGCTGGACGCGGCCCTCAGCCGGGGCACGCCGCAGTGCCTGCTGTTCATGGACCTCGACGGCTTCAAGGCGGTGAACGATGCCTGCGGGCATCCCGCGGGCGACGCGCTGCTGAAACAGGTGGGCGAGCTCCTGGCCGCCAACGTGCGCGGGACCGATACCCTGGGGCGCCTCGGCGGCGATGAGTTCGCGGCCCTGCTCGACAACTGCGGCGCTCACGCCGGCCACGCGGTGGCCGAGACGATCCGCCTGGCCGTCGACCAGCTTCGCTTCATGCGCGACGACCGCGTCTTCCAGGTGGGGATGAGCGTCGGCCTCGTGCCCACGAGGGGCACGGCGGTCGATGCGGGCCGTTACTTGGAGCTGGCGGACGCCGCGTGCTACGCCGCCAAATCGGCGGGCCGCAACCGCGTCGTCGAGCGCTCCGCCGGCGAGCTCGAGCGCCACGCGGCTTCGGAATCGCAGCTGGGCGAGCGCGTTCGCCACGCGATCCGCCAGGAAGGCTTCGCGCTCTTTGCCCAGGCCGTGGGGGGGGGCGGCGGGTGGGCCGGCGCCCCCCCAAAACCCGGGGGTGGCCGGCCGTTAT
>JBKJYC010000131.1:0-14178 GCA_046715885.1 Usitatibacter sp. | reverse complement strand
CTCGATGCGCCCCGGCTCGCCGCCGCTCGCGTGGATGTCGGTGCGGATCACGCCCGGTCGCACCGCGTTCACGCGGATGCCTTCATCGGCCACCTCGCGCGCGAGTCCGATGGTGAGCGAATCGATGGCGCCCTTCGAGGCGGCATAGTCGACGTACTCGCTGGGCGAGCCCAGCGTCGAGGCCCTGGAGCCCACGTTCACGATGGCGCCGCCGCGGCCGCCGTGGCGCGTCGACATGCGGCGCACCGCTTCGCGCGCGCACAGGAAGGAGCCGGTGATGTTGACGGCGAAGACGCGCTGGAAGCGCTGCGCGCTCATCGCGTCCAGCCGTGCTTGCTGCTCCAGGATGCCGGCGTTGTTCACGAGCGCGGCAAGCGGGCCCAATTCGCGCACCGTGTCCTCGAAGAGGCGAAGCACATCGGCTTCGCGGGACACGTCGGCCTGCACCGCGATGGCGGCGCCGCCCGCCTGGATGATGGCGGCCACCACTCCTTCGGCCGATTTGCGGTCGGCGGCGTAGTTCACGCACACCGCGTACCCGCGCTCGGCCGCCAATCTGGAGGTCGCCGCCCCGATGCCGCGGCCCCCGCCGGTCACGATCATCACGGCCTTCATGGGCTACGCGCGGAACGACAATGGCTGGGCTGTGTCGGAGCGAGCATGTTCAAGAAACTCCGCGCTGCGTGGCGCCAGCTCAAGCAAGGCGACCCGGGCAAGCGCTTCCAGCAGTTCCACGAGAGCCGCAAGTCGATGCGCGCCGGCGGCCCGTGGCGATTCCTGTTCCTCGCGGGCGGAATCGCCATCGTCGTTGTGGGACTGATCCTACTTCCCGCGCCCGGCCCCGGGTGGCTGGTGATCTTCCTGGGCGGCGCGTTGCTGGCGCGGGAATCGCTCGAGGTCGCGCGCGCGATGGACACGATCGAGCCGTGGCTGCGCCGCATCATTCCCGGCGGCCGCAAGGTCAAGCGACGCGGTTGAGCCAGGCTGTGGCGATGCCCAGGATCACCCACGCGATCGCGTGGAAGACGATCTGCTGCGCGACGAGATCGCTCGGCGTGGGCTGGACGGCGTAGTAGATGAGATAGGTGGACACCGGCAGGATGAGCGCCATGGCGAGCCCGAAGCGCAGGCCCTGCTGCAAGAAAGGCTTCGCTTCACGCCCTTGCCGGTAGATCCACGTGACGCCGATGGCCAGGAACACATGGGCCGCCAGCATGTACGGGAAATACTGCTGGGCGCTTTCCGGGCTGCGGAAGAGACCCGGCACCAGCTGGGCGTACTCCTTGCCGAGCAGCAGGCCGTGGACGACGAAGCCCAACGCCATCGACAAGACGAACAGTGCGACGACCGAGATCACGAATTGACGGTTCATGGCTCCCCCTTGTCTTCTTGTGTGGGAGCTATGGTACCGCTAGTCGTGATTCGGGAGAGCCTCAGATCCTGATGTAGATCGCGCGCCGGTCGAGCACGACGGCCACGATCCACCACAGCGCCGTGAAAACGAGCGCGTACGCGAGCGACGCCATCTCGGGCGAAGGCATCCAGGCAGCGAGGCTCGCATGGACGGCCTCGCGCCATCGCGAGGCGTCGAGGAGGATCGCCATCATCCACGCGCCGGCGTAGATGGCGATCGCATTCCTTCCCATGCGCCGTCCCAGGGCCGGCCAGCGCTCCAGGTCGATGGCGGCGTCGAGCAGCGCCAGCGCCAGCAGGGCCCAGCCCCCCGACCAAAGCACGTAGGAAGGCGTCCACAGCGTCTTGTTGTACGGCAGCACGTCCGACCAGAGGTCGCCCAGCAGCAGCAGCGCCACGCCCATGGCCGCGATGCGCCGCAGGCTCCCCGCCTTCAGCCATTCACCTGCGAGCAGGCCGAGGATCGTCGTGGCGAGCGCGGGCAGCGTGCTGGTAAGCCCCTCCGGATCGGGCCGGTTGTCGAGCGTGTAGGGCTCGCCCCAGCCGGTCCACGCCCAATACCCGAGCAGGATCGCCGCGAACGCGAGCCACTGCGTCCCACGCCGCGCGTGCAGCGCGAGCAGGCCGGCGGCTCCGTAGCACAGGCCGATGCGCTGGAGCACGCCGGGGATGCGGTACTCGGGCCGATCGAGCAGCAGGTAAGCGAGGGCGTGCAGCACGAGCCCGAGGCCCACGATGCGCAGCGCCCGCGCGACGAGCGCGGCATAGGTGAGCCGGTCGCGCGCCAGCGTGATCGACACGCCCACCACGAAAAGGAAGGACGGAAACACCAGGTCCGCCGGTGTGCAGCCCTCCCACTGCGCGTGCCGCAGCGGCGCGTACACGTGCGCCCAGTCGCCTGGATCGTTCACGAGCAGCATCGCCGCGACGGTGATGCCGCGAAACGCATCGACCGATTCGAACCTCGGGCGCACCTCGATGGCCATGGCGGATAATACGGGCCGACCTCACCAGGGAGGCAAACCATGGCTCGCCGGAAAGCCCGGGTGCGCAACGTCACGCCGGACAAGCTCGACCTTCGCGATCGTCCGTACCTGCCCACGGTCGCCCTCATTCCGCCACCCACGTTGTGGCCGCGCACGAAAGTACCGGTGCTCGACCAGGGATCGTCCAGCGCGTGCACCGGCTTTTCGCTCGCCACGGTCGTGGACCACCTGCTGCGGATGGCCAAGCGCGCGAAGGAGGCGAGCGTCTCACCCTGGATGCTGTACTCGATGGCGCGGCGCTACGACGAGTTTCCCGGCGCGGAGGATGCGGGCTCGAGCCTGCGCGGCGCGCTGAAGGGCTGGTTCAAGCACGGCGCATGCGCGCGCCGGCTGTGGGACTCGCTCGAGATGCCGCCGCCCACCAATGTCCCCGGCGACGATTGGTGGCTGGACGCGGTCAACCGTCCGCTCGGCGCCTACTACCGCGTGGACCCGCGCTCGATCACCGACATGCATGTCGCGCTGAACGAAGTCGG
Source organism: Usitatibacter sp. (assembly GCA_046715885.1). GTDB lineage: Bacteria > Pseudomonadota > Gammaproteobacteria > Burkholderiales > Usitatibacteraceae > Usitatibacter. Next base: position 11,243 of record JBKJYC010000131.1, on the reverse strand, counting down.
CATGCTCTACGCGAGCGCGGTCTGCCATGGGGGCTGGCTCGAGGCGCCGGGCACCAAGGCGCGCAAGGACTGGACGATTCCCTTCAGGAAGGCGAAAGCGTCCGACGGCGGCCATGCCTTCGCCCTCGTGGGCTACGACCGCACCGGCTTCCTGGTGCACAACTCGTGGGGCGAGGGTTGGGGCGACGGCGGATTCGCCACGCTCACCTACGAGGACTGGCTCGAGCACGCGATGGATTGCTGGGTCGCGCAGCTGGGCGTGGTCACGCAGGAGCATCGCCGCGTCGCCGTTTCGGACACGCCGCGCGGCTCGCCCGGAGGGTCGGGCCTTTCCGCCAACGAGATGCTGCGCCGGCACCAGTTGGCTCCCTACGTCATCAATGTGGAGAACGACGGCGAGCTCTCGAGCTCGGGTGCTTTTCGAACGACGGAGCCCGACGTGAGGGCGCTGGTCACCGACTACCTCGACGCGGCGCGCCGTGAATGGGCTGTCAAGCCCGGGCGCCCGCTGGACATCGCCATCTTTGCGCACGGCGGCCTTACCGGCGAGCGCGACGCGCAAGCCACGTTCGCGGCCTGGCTTCCCGCGCTCTACCAGGCGCGCAAGTTTCCGGTCTTCCTCATGTGGGAGTCGGACCTGCTCTCCACGCTGGCGAACCGGCTCTCCGACATGGTCGAGATGGCGCCGCGCCCCGCGGGCGGCCCGCTCGATTCCCTCACGCGCTGGTGGAACGAGCGCCTGGAAGGCCTGCTCGCCCCGCCCGGCTGCGCGCTCTGGGACGAGATGAAGCAGAACGCGGCGGCGATCACCGGCGAGCCTTCCGCGGGGGGGCGGCTGCTGTTCGGGCACCTGAAGGACTCTCCCGTCGCCCGGGAGCATCCGCTCCGGCTGCACCTGGTCGGTCACTCCGCGGGTGCCATCGCGCTGGCGTACCTCGTGGACCGGATGGCCGCGCTCGAGTGGGAGTTCGCGAGCCTCACGTTGCTGGCACCGGCGATCCGCGTCGACCGCTTCCGCGAGCGCGTGCTGCCGTGGCTGAAGGCCGGGCGCCTCGCGCGTTATCGCCAATACCATCTCGCCGATTCCGCCGAGCAGCAGGACCCGACCACGCGTCCGTTGCTGGGCTACGGCCGCTCTCTCCTCTACCTGGTCTCGCGCTCGTTCGAGGGCGGCGCCGAGGTTCCGATCCTCGGGATGCAAAAGCACTTTCCCGCCGACATCGCGCGCCTGCGCGCGGTGGAGGTATGCTGCGCACCTTCCGAAGCGTCGCGCAGCACCACGCATGGCGGCTTCGACTCCGACGCAGCCACACTTTCCAGCGTGATCGCGGGCCTTCGATGAACCTCTATCTCGTCACCGGAACGACGCGCGGCCTGGGCCAGGCGCTGGCGGCACGCATCGCGGAGCCCGCGGACAACGAGCTGATCGCACTCTCGAGCGCGCCCGATGCCGCGGTGCCCGGGGGCGCGCGGCTGCGTGTCGATCTGGCCGACGCGGAAGCGCTCGAGGAAGCGTTCGACCGCGTCGAGCAGCGCATCCGCGGCAAGCGCTACGCCAAGGCGGTGCTCATCAACAACGCGGGCATCGTCACCCCCGTGGGTCCCCTCGAGTCCGCGGACCCCTCCGAGCTCGCGCGCAACCTCGCGGTGAACCTCCTGGCGCCGCTCCTGCTGATGCGCCGTTTCCTGCGCGCCACCGAAGGCTCGGCGCAGCTGCGCCGGATCATCAACATCTCGTCGGGCGCGGCGCACCGCCCGATCGCGGGATGGGCGGCCTACTGCGCGGCGAAAGCGGGACTGCAAATGGCCTCGCGCACCGTGGCCCTCGACTGCGAGGCGCGGCGCAAGCCGGTGGAAATCGTGAGCCTCGCGCCCGGAGTCATCGATACGGACATGCAGGGCATCGTGCGCAGCGCGCCCGCCGCCGATTTCCCCGATCTCGAGCGCTTCCTGAGGCTGCAGGCCGAGGGCAAGCTGCGGCCCGCGGACGACGTGGCGCGCGACATCCTGCGCCTCGAGGCCGAGGGCAGGCTGGCTGCGGACTGCGTGCTCGACCTGCGCGACCTGGTCGTCGAAGTGGCCGCCAGCACGCCGGCCGCCACTTGATCACCGACCCGGTCTTCTACCTCATGCGTGGCTCGGGGTGGGGGTAGCGACGATCGAAGCCCGCGCGGACGCGCCATGGTGAGGCCTAGAGGGTAGGTCGCGTTTTTTTCGCGAGGTGATGGAATCCACTGCCGAAAAAAGCGCGATCGACCCTCTGTCCTCACGCCTTGGGTGAAATAAACCCCACCCCAGCGCTGTTCGCCCTGTTGCAGTAGACTTGCCCGCAACATTTTCCAACAGAGGAGGAAGTCGAATGAAACGTATCCTGGCCCTCGGCGCCGCGATGTTGCTGGCCGCCGGTACGGCGATGGCAGGCCATTGCCCGACGAAGATGAAGGCGATCGACGAAGCACTCGCAAAGAAACCGACACTGTCCGCCGCCGACATGGCCGCCGTGACGAAAGCCCGCGCGGATGGCGAGGCGTTCCACAAGGCCGGCAAGCACGCGGAATCGATCGCGGAGCTCGACAAGGGGATGAAGATCCTCAAGCTCGACGCACCGAAGAAGTAGGCGCGGCCCCCAAGCCGTGGAAAACGCCGCGCCTTGCGCGGCGTTTTCCTTTCTAGCGCGCGAGGCCGGGGCGTCCGGCCTCCACCGCCACCGTGGCCACGGTCGCCACGCCCGCATCGGAGCGCTTGGGCGTCTGGATGCCGCGCAGCCGCCCCTCCAGGCGCGCGGAGGTGAGCTCGAACAAACCGTAGCCCCGGTGCGTGTTGTCCACGTGGCGGATGTGCGGGTTCGCATCGACGATCGCCTGCAGCGTCTTCGGGTTCATGCCCTGCGAGGTGATGGAGGTCACGCAGCATTCGGCGGCGATGATGGGCGAGCCGGGACGATCGGGATGCGCGTGCACGTCGCCGGCCAGGGTCGCGTGCACGTCGCCGCCGAGGATCACGGGATTGGCCGCCTTGCGCTCGACCAGCGAGCGCAGAAGCCGCTCGCGCGCCGCGGGGTAGCCATCCCAGCCATCGGTCCAATGCGCCAGGCCTTGTTCGGTTTTCCGACCCGCGGGAACGAACAGCGTCTGCTGCGCGATCAGGTTCCACCGCGCGCGCGAAGCGCCCAGGCCCTCGTCGAGCCAGCGCTCCTGCTCCGCGCCCAGCAGCGTGCGCGCCGGATCCAGCCGCGCGGCGCAATCGGCGCCGACGACGTTGCTGCCACCGCGGTTCGGCTTCGCGCACGCCTGGTGCGAGCGGTACTGGCGATCGTCGAGAAGGTGGATGGTGGCGAGCGATCCCCACGGGAACCGGTCGTAGATACGCATCTCCGAGCCGCGCAACACCGAGGGCCGCAGCGGCATGTGCTCGAAGAACGCGCGATAGGCCGCCGCGCGGCGCGCGAGGAAACCGGGGTCCAGGTCCTCCGAGCGGTCGTTGGCGTAGTCGTTGTCGACCTCGTGGTCGTCCCAGGTGACGATCCAGGGCGCCGCGGCGTGCGCGCTTTGCAGGTCCGCATCCGACTTGTACTGCGCGTAACGGTTGCGGTACTCGGCGAGCGTGCGCGGCTCGCCGCTTGCGTGCTTGCGCACGTGCTCGCGGCCCCAGCTCGATTCGTAGATGTAGTCGCCGACGAAGGCGACCAGATCGGCGTCCTCGGCGGCGATATGGCGGTGTGCGGCGAAGAAGCCCTGCTCGTACTGCTGGCAGCTGGCGACCACCAGCCGCAGCCGCCCGTCGCCGCGGCCGGGTGCGGGGGCGGTGCGCGTACGGCCGACGGGGCTGGCCACGCCGCCGCAGAGGAAGCGATAGAAATACGCGCGCGCCGGATCGAGGCCCTCGCACTCGACGTGCACCGCGTGCGCCCGGGAAGCCTCGGCGAGGGCGGTGCCGCGCCCGGCCAGCCTCGAGAAGCGTTCGTCGTGTGCGATTTCCCAGCGCACCTCGACGCTCGCCGGATCCATGCCGCCGCCTTCGAGCGGGCGGGGCGCCAGGCGCGTCCACAGCAAGACACCGTCGGCACGCGGCGCTCCGGAGGCTACTCCGAGCGTGAACGGGTTTTCGGTGAAGCGCGGTGCGACGCAGGGCGAGGCGAGCGCGGTGCGCAAGAATGGCGCCGCGGCGAGTGCCAGCGCGCGTGCGATGAAAGCGCGCCGGAGGTCGCTCAAGCCGGGCGCCGCCTCAGGCTCACCCAGGCCGCCGCGATGACGATCAGGACGAACCACACCAGCGCCCATTCCGGGATCGAGAGCCCCAGCAGCTTCCACTTCACCTTCGCGCACTCGCCCGAGCCGGCGAAGATTTTCGGCAGCGCCTGCGCGAGCGGGAAGTTGTTGACGAGGAACTCCAGCTCCACGCCGCACGAGGTGGACGGATCCGGGAAGCGCTGCAGGTAGGAATGACGTATCGAGGTGCCGGCGCCGACCAGGGCGAAGATCACGATGAGCCCCGCATAGAGGCGCGTGCCGGTGCGCTGCGGCCCATGGATGGCCCCCGCCAGGGCAACGAGGCCGATCACGATGAACACGTAGCGCTGCAGGATGCACATCGGGCAGGGCTCGAGGCCCTGGACATGCTGCAGGTAGCTCGCGAAGGCGAGCAGGGCCACGCAGGCGCCGAAGATCGCACCGAGAACGGCTCGCGCGGTGAGGAAGCGCACCGTCAACCCTCGCGCGTCGCGCGCGCCTTCAGCGCCGCAGGGCGGGCGAGGATGCTCTCGAGCCAGCTGCGGATCTGCGGCCAGCGCGAGAGGTCGGCCTTGTTGTACCAGGCGCTGTAGAGCAGCGAACCGACGTTGAGGTCGGCGATGGTGAAATCGCCGCCGAGGATGTGCTTGTGCGTGACGAGGTGCGTGTCGAGCACGCCCAACGGGCGCGGCAGCTTCGCCTGGGCTTCGGCAGCCACCTTTTCGTCGCGCTTCTCCGGCGCAAGCACGTAGCGGTTCGACACGTACTGGATCAACGGCACCTCGATTTCGGTGGCGCCCCACAGGCTCCATTGCCACAGGCGGGCCTCGTCCTGCGGCGCGCCGGGGTAGAGTTTCGCGGCGCCGTGCTTCTTCGCGAGGTACATGTTGATCGCGAGCGACTCGAACAGCACGAAGCCGTCGTCGTCGATGGCGGGGATGCGCCCGTTGGGATTGATCGCGAGAAAGGCGGGCTGCTTGCTGCCCTCGCCGAAATCGACGGGGACGTTCTCGTAGGGGAGGCCGAGCTCTTCCGCGGCCCAGATCACGCGGAAGGTGCGCGAGCGGGGCGCGCCGTAGACTCGTAGTGTCATGATGTCATTTTAGCCGACGGATCGAGCCGCACATGGACCTGCCGACGAAGAAAATGCTGACCCTGGACAGCGCGCGCGCCGCGATGGCCGCGTGCGAGGCTGCGGCGAAAAATGGCGGCTGGAAAGTTGTCGTCGCCATCGTCGATGACGGCGGCCATGCGATCCTGGTGCAACGCCTCGACGGCGCCCAGTGGTCGAGCATCGAGACCGCTCTTGGCAAGGCGCGCGCCGCCGTCGCGTGGAGGCGGCCCACGCGCCTGCTCGAGGAGAACGTGAACAGCGGGCGGGTGTCGTTTCTCTCCGTGCCCGGGCCGTCGCTTTCCTGCAGGGCGGCCTGCCGATCGAGGTCGACGGGACCATCGTCGGCGCTATCGGCGTCTCCGGCGTGAAGGCCGCTGACGACGAGATCGTCGCCGCCGCCGGCATCGCCGTTTTCACCTAGCTGGCGACTGTCCCCACCCGCGTTTCCGCGTTTCGTCCACCCCGAATCGTTCTCCGAGCTCGCTTTCCGACGTTCTTCTGTCGTATTGCTCGCTGCCACGCTCCTTTCTCTCGCCCAGTCATAACGGTGAATTTCCAACGATATCCGTGGGTTAGAGGCTTTTCGATGAATCCCGGCTTGGCGATGCTCTTTCGCGCCGTACTGCTTAGAAGGCAAAATGCGCGCCATGGATCTCCACACCTTGAGCCTCCTCGACGCGTTGCGCGCCCTCCGGGAAGGGCGAACGACGGTGATGGAGCTTGTCGACGCCCATTCGAAGCGCATCGCCGCGCTCGATCCCGAGATCCGTGCCTGGGAATGGTTCGAGCCCTCGCGCGCCATGGCCGAAGCCGAGGAGCGCGCCGGCGGCATCCTCGGCGACCTGCCCCTTTTCGGGATTCCCGTGGGCGTCAAGGACATCATCAGTACCCGCGGCATCCCCACGCGCTTCGGCTCCCCGATCTACGCCAACCACGTGCCGACCACATCGGCGTGGGTGGTGAGGCGCCTGGAAGCCCTGGGCGGGATCGTGATGGGAAAGACGGTGACGACCGAATTCGCCTTCCGCCATCCCGGCAAGACGCGCAACCCGTGGAACACGGCGCACACTCCCGGCGGTTCCTCGAGCGGCTCGGCGGCGGCGGTGGCGGCGGGCTTCGTCCCGGTGGCCATCGGCACCCAGACGCTCGGCTCGGTGATCCGGCCCGCGGCCTTCTGCGGCGTGGTCGGGTACAAGCCCAGCTTCGGCGCGATCTCGCGCACCGGCATCCATCCCTTCAGCGCCACGCTCGACACCGTGGGCGTGTTCGCGCGCTCCGTCGACGATGCCGCCTGGTTCGCCGCCTGCCTCATGGGGCCCGACGCGCGCGACGAATCGACGACCGTGCGCGGCGCGCTGCGCACGCTCGCAGTACCCCTCGAGCCGCTCACCCAGCCCCCACGCCTCGCGGTGGTGAAGACGGCGAAATGGCCGCTGGCCTCGGAGGCGCAGCAGGCGAACTTCGCCGAAGCGGTGGCGGCGTTGAAGGCCGCGGGCGCCTCGGTACGCGAGGTCGCGCTGCCCAAGACGTTCGACGATGCGTGGAACAACGTGATGAAGATCATGACGCGCGATGCCGTGGCGAGCTTCGCCTCGGTGGAGTCGCGCCACCGCATCCGGCTGTCGCCGCCGCTGATCGAGATCCTCGACCGCGGCCGCCGGGTCACGTCCGAAGACTATGCCAAGGCGCGTTCGAAGCGCGACGAGTACAAGCGCTGGCTCGATGGGCTCCTCGACGGCTGCGACGCGATCGTGACCCTGTCCGCGCCGGGCGAGGCACCCGAGGGGCTTTCGAGCACGGGTGATGCGAGCTTCAACTCCCTGTGGACGCAGGCCGGCCTGCCGGCGGTGACCATCCCCTCGGGGCGCGGCTCGCGCGGCTTGCCGCTCGGATTGCAGATCGTCGGGCGCTACCGCGAGGACCAGCGGGCGCTGCAGGTTGCCGCATGGTGCGAGAAGACCCTCGGGGTCAATCTCGGGTTGGCGGGCGATTGAACATGAAGAGTTCAGAGTCGTGCATTCGCGCGAATGACGACTCTGAACCCTTCATTCGCGCCCACTTCACGGTCGCTGTCACCACAAGCAAGTCCAGCACACAATAGAACGCCCCGGCCGCGATCGGCGGATTGTCCGCGGCCAGTCCCAGCCAGGGCACGTCGCGCGACCACGTCCAGTTGCCGAGCCAGGTCCCGTAGATCTCCATCGCGAGTGAGAGCACGAACATCGTCGCGTACAGGCGTCGCGAGGGCGAGAGGAAGAGACAGGCGATGAACAGGAGGTAGAGCAGCGGTCCCAGCGTGTCGCGGCCGCTCCACGCGAAGAGGGCGATGACCGGCAGGGCCAGCGCGGCGATCCACCATTCGCTGCGCTCCGGCAAACGTGCGGCGATCTGCATCCCCAGGACGAAGAGCAGCACGTGGCCCGGCGGCACGAAGAGCGGGATGTTCCCGAGCCGGTACTCGTACAGGCCCCACACGAGCGAGAGGAAGACCTCGCCCGCGGTCGCGAACAGCAGGCACGCGAGCAGCATCGGGCGCTGCGCGGGGGCGCTGCGCGTCCATAGCGTGATGAAGACGAGCCATGCCACGGCGTTGACCGCGAGCTGGCCGTGCCCCGCCCACCATTGGTCGACGAGCAATCCGATCGCGATCGTCGCGACGATCACCGCATTCATGAGCGAATCATAAACGGTTGGGGACAGTCGCCACCCGGTTCGGGCGGGGACTGTCCCCAAAAAGGGAGGCGTGCCCGTCCGTGGGTGTTCTCCCCACGATCCGGGACGCCGAAGTGCGCGCTTGCGGGTGTTTCCTGTCTACCGACTTATGCGCCTACTATGGCGGCGAGCGCGCCGTCGGTGTGTGACGGAGGTCACAAACCGGCGCTCCGGCGATTGCAGTTGCAACGACCGGCGATTGCAGCTGCAACGCGCCGCTGCGGCCGAGCGGGCTGGCTGCCCCGGGGACGCGGAGTATCCTGTTTCCAAGCGAACTCCCCAAGGTCCTCCCGGCGCACGTGGACAACCTGCAGGTCCGCATTGTCGAGATCGAGGCACTCCTCGAGGCCTCGAAGGGCCAGCTCGGCCAGGTCGTCGCCGCCATGGACCACCTGGAGCCGGGCGTGGTCCTCTACGGTCCGGATGACCGTGTCGTGTTCTGCAACCGGCGCTTCCGCGAGATGTACGCCGAGGTGGCCGACCTGCTGGTGCCCGGCACCGCATACGCCGACATCGCCCGCGAGTACTTCCGCCGCGGCTTCGAGGCGCGCACCGGGCTCTCGGAAGACGAATACGTCCGGGCGCGCGTGGACTACCACCAGGGCCCCGACGAGCGCGACTACGAGTTTCTGCACGGCGACAAGTACTGGCTGCTCATCTCGGACCGCAAGACGCGCGACGGCGGCGTGATCGGCTTTCGCGTCGACATCACCGCGCGCAAGCACGCCGAGCAGCAGCGCGCGGCGAGCGAGGCGCGCTTCAAGAGCCTGCTCGAGATGTCCTCCGACTGGTATTGGGAGCAGGACGAGCAGTTCCGCTTCACGATGATGTCGCAGGGCCTGGTCGAGGTGGGCGAGGCGCCCGAGAATCTCCTCGGCCGCTGCCGCTGGGACCTGGGCTACGGCGGGCTCGCCGACGAACAATGGGAGGCGCACAAGCGGCAGCTCGAGGCCCGCGAGCCGTTCCGCGGCCTGGAGTTCACCTTCACGCGCTCCACCGGCGAGGAGCGCTGGGTCACGGTCTCGGGCGAGCCCGTCTTCGATGCCCTGGGGCGCTTCGCCGGCTATCGCGGCGTTGGCACCGACGTGACCGAGCGCAAGAGATACGAGGCGAAGATCCGCGAGCTGGCCGAATACGATTTCCTCACCGGGCTGCCGAACCGCAACCTGCTCTCCGCGCGCTTCGCGTTCGCCTCGCGCAGCACCCAGCGCACGCACCGGCCGATGGCGCTGCTCTTCATCGACCTGGATCGCTTCAAGATGGTGAACGATCTCCTGGGCCACGCGACCGGCGACAAGCTGCTGAAGCAGATCGCCACCCGGCTCACCCACCTGGTGCGCGCCACGGATTCGGTCTGCCGCCACGGCGGCGACGAGTTCCTCGTCCTGCTGCCCGAGGTCAACGAGCCGGAAAACGCCGCGCGCATCGCGCGCGAGATCCTGGCCGAGCTCTCCAGGCCGTACAACATCGACGGCTACGAGCTCATCGTCACGCCCTCCATCGGCATCAGCTTTTATCCCGCCGACGGCACCGAGCTGCAGGACCTGATCCGCAATGCCGACGCCGCGATGTACCACTCCAAGGCGATGGGCCGCAACCGGTTCAGCTTCTTCAAGGAGGAGATGAACGCCAAGATCTCGGAGCGCCTGACGCTCGAGAACGGGCTGCGGCGTGCCGTGGCCCGCGGCGAGTTCTTCCTCGAGTACCAGCCGATCTTCGAGCTGGCGAAGGGGACGATCAGCGGTGTGGAGGCGCTCGCGCGCTGGCGCCATCCGGAGCGCGGCCTGGTGCCGCCGTCACGCTTCGTGCCGATCGCCGAGGACTCGGGGCTGATCCTGGAGATCGGCGAGTGGGTGCTGAACGAAGCGTGCCGCCAGGCCGCGGCGTGGAAGGCCGCCGGGCTGGACGTCCCCACGGTGCGCGTGAACCTCTCGGGCATCCAGTTCCGACAGAGGAGCCTCCTCGAGCTGCTCATCACCACGCTCTCGCGCCACGGGCTGGAGCCCGCGTGCCTCGAGCTCGAGATGACCGAGAGCGTGCTGCTCACCGAGGTGGAGAGGTCGTCGGACCTCCTGAAGTCGCTCTCCGCCGCGGGCTTCCGCCTGGCGATCGACGACTTCGGCACCGGATACTCCAGCCTCTCGTACCTCACGCGGCTGCCGATCCACACGTTGAAGATCGACCAGTCCTTCGTGCGGGAGATCTTCGCCGATGCGGGCGGGGCCGCGCTCACCAAGGGCATCATCGGCCTCGCCGGGAGCCTCAAGCTCAAGGTCGCCGCCGAAGGCGTGGAGACCGCGATGCAGCTCGACTTCCTGCGCAACGCCGGCTGCGACGAGGCGCAGGGTTTCTACTTCGCCATGCCGCTGCCGCCGACGCGCGTGGCGGAGTTCCTCGCCACCAGACGCGTGCTCTGCGTTTGATGTGCCATCATCGCGGCCATGCTGCGATGGGGCATCGACCTGGGCGGGACCAAGATCGAGATTGCGGGGCTCGATGAGTCGCACGCGGTGCGCTACCGCCGCCGCGTCGCGACGCCGGCCACCAGTTACGAGGATGCGCTCGCGGCGATCGTGCAGCTGGTCGAGCAGGCGCAGAGTGAAACCGGGGAGCGCGGCACTGTGGGCATCGCGGCCCCGGGGGCCCTCTCGCTCGCCACCGGCCTGGTCAAGAACTCCAACTCCACGCGCCTGAACGGCAAGCCCCTGAAGCAGGACCTCGAGGCGCGCCTCGGACGCGAGGTGCGGATTGCGAATGATGCCAACTGCTTCGCCTTGTCCGAGGCGGTCGACGGCGCGGCGCAGGGTGCTTCCATCGTCTTCGGCGTGATCCTCGGCACCGGCGTGGGCGGCGGCGTCGTGGTGGACCGGCGCGTGCTCACGGGCGCCAACGCGTTCGCCGGCGAATGGGGCCACAACCCGTTGCCGCTGATGCGCGCGGAGGATCTGCCTCTGCCGCGCTGCTATTGCGGGCGCTCGGGCTGCGTCGAGGCCTACCTGTCGGGTCCGGCGCTTGCCGCGGACCACGAAAAGGTCACGGGTGAGTCCCTGGAAGCACCGGAGATCGCGCGCCGCGCCGATGAGGGCGACGTGCACTGCGAGGCCACAATGGCGCGCTACGAAGCACGGCTCGCGCGCTCGCTCTCCTACGTGATCAACATCCTCGATCCGGACGTGATCGTGCTGGGC
>JBKJYC010000130.1:0-4344 GCA_046715885.1 Usitatibacter sp. | reverse complement strand
ATGCTGCACGGCACCGAGTACGCCCTCGCGATCTCCAGCCTGGTGCTGGCGGCGTTCTATCTGACCTTGGCCGCCCTCGTGCACAAGCGCATGCGCCTCCTCGCGCAGGCCTTCCTCGCGCTGGGCGTGGTGTTCGTGACGATCGCGATCCCGCTCGCCTTCGACGCGCGCTGGACCTCGGCGGCCTGGGCGCTCGAGGGCGCGGCGGTGATGTGGGTCGGCGCCAAGCAGGGGAGGCGCGTGCCGCAATTCTTCGGGCTGGTACTGCAGCTCGTCGCCGGCGCGGCTTTCGTGGAGGCGATGTCGCGCATCCCGGTCGAATGGCCGCTGGTGAACGGCGTCTTCCTCGGCGCCTTCCTGATCGCCGCGGCGGGGCTCTTCTCGCACCGGACGCTGCGCACGCACCCGGCAACCAGCGCGGCGCTCGATCTGGTCGCCTCACTGCTCTTCGTATGGTCGATCTTCTGGCTCGTTCTCGGGGTCCACGAGGACCTCGAGCATTTCCTCTCCGCCGCCCACTGCCTCAACGCGCATGTGGCGTTCTTCGCCGCGCTGGCCCTCGCCTTCGCCGCTCGCTACCGCGGAACGTGGAAGGAAGCGGCGTGGCCCTCAGCGGCGTTGCTGCCGGTGCTGTACGCGTTGCTGGCCGTCTCGTTCCTGGATCTGAAGCACCCGTTCGCGGCCTACGGCTGGCTCGCGTGGCCGTTCGCGATCGCGGCGCACTTGTGGGCGCGGCGCATGATCGAGGGCGCGCAGGGGAGCGACCGCGGCTACACCGCGTTCCTGCACGCGGGCACGCTGGTGCTCGCCGCGCTGGTCGGCGGCATCGAGCTGCGCTGGTGGGCCATCGATTCCGGGCTCGCGCACACCGCCTGGTCGGCCGGCGCGTGGATCGTCGTCCCGTGCGTTCTGCTCCTCGCGGTGTCGAGTCGCCGCCTCGAGTCGCTTTGGCCGCTCTCCGCGCACCCGCGGGCCTATCGCGCGCACGGTGGCCTGGTGCTGGCGGCGATGGCCTTCCTGTGGATCCTCGGGGTGAACGCGGCGCGGCCCGGCCCGAGCGATCCGCTGCCCTACCTGCCGCTGCTGAACGGCATCGACCTTGCGCACATCCTTGTCGCCCTCGCAGTCACGAAATGGAGACGGAACAGCACTTCCGGCCCCGCATGGCTCGATGACAGGGCTGCAGCAACCCTCGCAGGCATCGCCGCCTTCGCTTGGGCGAACGCAATCCTGCTGCGCTCGCTGCACCACTGGGCGGGCGTGCCTTACGACCTCGACGCGTGGGGGCGCTCGTTCATCACCCAGGCCTCGCTCTCGATCTTCTGGTCGGTGCTGGCGCTCGGGCTCATGGTCTACGCCACCCGCACTGCGCGGCGCACGCTGTGGATGGTCGGCGCCGCGCTCATGGGCGTGGTCGTGGTGAAGCTGGCGCTCGTGGACTTCGCGCGCCTGGGCGGGCTGGTGCGCATCGCCTCGTTCATCGGCGTGGGCATCCTGATGCTCGTGATCGGGTATTTCTCGCCGGTGCCGCCTAAACACCGTCATCCCCGCGAAGGCGGGGATCCAGCCCGGGAAACACGATGAACCGTCCTCTCGCCGTTCTCGCCTTCACTCTCGCCAGCCCCGCCGTTGCCGAGTCCCTGCACGACTACCTCGGCTCCGCCACGGTCGTCGTGACCGCACAGGGCGAGGGGCTGCATCGCGTCGAGGTGCCCTTCGAGGTGCACCGTGCGGCGCGCCCGGACCTGGCCGACGTCCGCATGTTCAATGCCAAGGGCGAGCTGCTGCCGTTCGCCTTCGCCCAGCCGCCCTCGAAGGCGCCAGACGAGCGCGTCGCGACCGAGGTTCCCCTGTTCCCGATCCGCGCCGCGCCGAAGACCAACGCCACCGGCGACGTGAGCCTGGACGTGAAGGCAACGGCCTCGGGCACGCTGGTGGCGCTGCGCACGGTGTCCAAGGGCGCGCCGCCTAAGGAGCGAATCGTCTCCTGGGTGGCCGATGCCAGCGCCGTCCGCGAGCCGATCGGCGCCGTGGTGGTCGAGTGGAAGCGCGAGCCGGGGACGGAGATCGCGCGCATCGACCTGGAGGCGAGCGACGACTTGCGCGAGTGGCGCCAGCTCGCCTCGGGCAACGTGGCCAGCCTGGAGCAGGGCGTGCGGGCGCTCTCGCAGCCGCGGGTGGAGTTTGCCCCGCGCACCTTCAAGTACCTGCGCGTGACCTCGTCCACGCCGGGCTTCGCGCTCACCGCGCTCAAGGTCGAGCGCAAGCAGGCCGCGACCGCCGCAGCGCTGGATACCGTGACGGTGGGCGGAAAGCGCGGCATGAAGCCGGGCGAGTACACCTACGACCTGCAGGCCGCGGTGCCGGTCTCGCGCGTGCAGCTGGTCTTCTCGGAGGCGAATGCGGTGGCACCCGTGGAGCTCTCCGCGCGCAACGACGACGGCGCGTGGCGGCCGGTGGGCCTCCAGACCTTCTATCGCCTGACGCGGGACGGGGTGGAGGTGCGCTCGCCGCCGCTGGAGATCCCGCCGTACCCCGCCCGGTACTGGATGGTGCAGTTCGATGCCAAGGCCGGGGCTCCCACCCAGGCGCCGCGGCTGGAGGCGGGGTTCAGGCCCCGGGAGATCGTGTTCGCGGCCCGCGGGCAGGGGCCGTACCAGCTCGCGTTCGGCAAGGACGAGGGCAAGCGGGCGGACCTGCCGCTGGCGACGTTGATTCCGAAATACGAGCGGGACGCGGAGTACCAGCTGCCCAAGGCGCAGGTGGCGGCAGTGGGAGCGAATCCACCGGTCGCGTGGTCGCTCGCGCAGATGGTGAGCGGCGAGCGAGGGCGGAAGACGCTGCTTTGGGTGGTGTTGGTTGGTGGGGTAGTGGTGCTGGGGTGGATGGCCTGGCGGTTGTCCAGAAAATCGGAGTCAGGGCAGCAATAGAACCCCAAGAACATCGACCGGGAGCATGACCACCGTCCCGCGAAGGCGCCGCCCGAAGAGCGCTCCAAAGTCTTTTCGATCACCCGTAGCAAGCAGGTGACAGCGCGCCTCGACGGCGGCTGCCAGTATCGGGGCGTCCTTGGGCGGCAGGCCTTCGCCAGCCGCCCATTCGACCGAGGCCGGGCCGGGCTCGGCGCACACCTCGATGAGCTGCACCAGCCGAATGAGGTCGGGCAGGCGGTGCGGCTGTTTCGCCGCGACATTCCGGCGCGCCTCCTCGATGGCATGCGCGGAGCTCACCAGGGCGCAACGCCCTGCATCCGCCAACGTAAACAGCCCACGCGACGGGCCACCCTCGCGGTACGCAGCGCTGAACAACACGTTCGCATCGAGGAAGACCCGCATGCCTACTTCTTGGCGCGCTTCCCCTTGAGGTACGCCTGGACCCGCCGCTCCATTGCGGCCGGAATGGTGTCGGCCTCCTCGAATTCCCGGATTCGCTCATCCGAGTACATTTCGATCGGATAGACGGCCACTTGCCGCATCACGATGGCGCCATCCGACGTAGCCTCGAGCACGACGCGCGCTTCCTCCGCGATTCCCGCGGCCCGCAGCACGGAGCGGGGAATGGTGAGCTGGCCCTTCTTGCCGATCTTCGCGAGTTCCATGGCGTTGCCTCCTGGGGCCATTATACCGGAATGCCGGGATGCCGGAATCCCGGAGAGCCGGCAAGCTTGAAACGGCGCCCCGGCGCCCCCATCCTCACCGGCGGCTTAACCAGAAGATTCCCACCATGACCGACACCGACACCGCCACACCCCCCGCCCGCGAGACGCGCGGCTTCCAGGCCGAGGTGAAGCAGCTCCTTCACCTCATGATCCACAGCCTCTATTCCAACCGTGAGATCTTCCTGCGCGAGCTGGTCTCGAACGCCTCGGACGCGTGCGACAAGCTGCGCTTCGAGGCGCTCGCCAAGCCGGAGCTCCTGGAGAGCGACAGCGATCTCAAGATCCGCATCGACTACGACCCCGGCGCCAAGACCGTCACCGTCGCCGACAACGGCATTGGCATGAGCCGCGAGGAGGCGATCGCGAACCTGGGCACCATCGCCAAGAGCGGCACGCGCGAGTTCTTCGCGCAGCTCTCGGGCGACCAGCAGAAGGACGCGAACCTCATCGGGCAGTTCGGCGTGGGCTTCTACTCGTCCTTCATCGTCGCGGATAAGGTCACCGTGCTCACGCGTCGCGCGGGGCTGGCCGCGGCGGAGGGCGTGCGCTGGGAATCGGACGGCAGCGGCGAGTACACCGTGGAGGCCGTGGAGAAGGCCGGGCGTGGCACCGAGATCACGCTGCACCTTCGCGAGGCGCACCACGACCTCGCGGACGGCCAGCGCCTGCGCGGCATCGTGCACAAG
>JBKJYC010000129.1:0-3994 GCA_046715885.1 Usitatibacter sp. | reverse complement strand
CGGCCACAACATGGGCAACCTCCATGACCTGTCCAACCTGGACGGCGATCCGAATCCCGGCGCGACTTCCTATGCGAAAGGCTGGACGGTTTGCAGCCCCCAAGGGGCGGCAGGTGGCATGACGGCGGGCTGCCCGAACACGGTCGGCTTCAACCAGACGGGCACTAATGGCTTCGGCACGATCATGTCGTACTGGCGTCCCACGGCGCCGCGTTTCTCCAGCCCGAACTACTCGTGCACGCACAACGGCGGCACGGCGACCTGCGGATCTCCAATGGGCTCCGCCACCCCCGCCGACGCCGTGCGCTCGATGAACTGCACACGCGCCGGCATCGCCGGCATGCGCGCGAATTTCCTCACCGGTTGCAATTTCGCACTGGACACCGATGGCGACGGGTTGCCCGACTGTGTCGAGAGCGCGCTGGGCCTGCTGAGCAATCAGAAGAACCACGACGTGTTTCAGACCACGACCCGGGGCAACCTGCTCTTCGCGATGCAGCAGTATCGCGACTTCCTCGAGCGCGAGGCCGACGCCGATGGCCTGCACGTGCAGGTGGGAGCCTTGGGCGGGGGAACGCCGAAGCCCAACCTCACCGAGGGCTTCTTCAACTCGACCGAGTTCCAGAACATCGGCGCGCCGATCGTGCGCCTGTACTTCTCGTTCTTCAACCGCGTCCCCGACTATGGCGGCTACATCGCGCACTCCAACCGCTACCGCACCGGCACGCCGCTGGGCACCGTGGCGAACGAGTTCGCGATCTCCCAGGAGTTCCTGAACACCTACGGCTCGCTCACCAACGAGCAGTATGTGACGCTGGTCTACCAGAACGTTCTCGGACGCGCGCCGGACCCCACCGGCTTCAATTTCTGGCTGAACCAGCTGAACACCGCGGCGAGCACGCGCGGCGAGGTGATGGTCGGCTTCAGCGAGTCCACCGAGTACAGGGCGCTCGCCGCCAATCGCGTCTACGTCACGATGATGTACATTGGCATGCTTCGGCGTGCGCCGGAGCTGGCCGGGTTCAACGCCTGGCTCGCGCACCTCAATGCGGGCAACCCTGGACTGACCCTGATCAGTGGCTTCTTCTCGTCGACCGAATACCGCAACCGTTTCCTTCCTTGACCGTCGGCGCTTCGGCGCCGCGCGGCGGCATGTCGCCTTCCTCGCCGCCGCCGCGCTGCTGAGCGGCTGCGGCACCTACCCCGGGTGGATCCCGACTTCGGGGCCCAGCCGCCAGCAGGTGCAGGACAACCGCACCGCCGCGATCCAGCTGGTGGAGGTGGATGACCGCGTTGCCCGCACCCTGCTCGCCAACCGCAAGCGCGTCCTCTTTTCCGATTCGCTGCCGGGCGCCACGCCGCCGGGCTACGTGATCGGCCCGGGCGACGTGGTGGAGGTCTCGGTGTGGGAAGCGCCGCCCGCCACGCTCTTCGGGACCAGCGCTTCCGTCGATGCGCGTTCCGCGCCGATCACCACGCGCGTCAACACCTTCCCCGAGCAGATGGTGGACAGGAGCGGCATGATCGACATCCCGTTCGCGGGCCAGATCGCTGTGGGCAGCCGCAACCCCCTGCAGATCCAGGCCGACGTCGCCAAGCGCCTGGAGGGCATCGCCAACAAGCCGCAGGTTCTGGTGCGCGTGATCAAGAACGCCACCGCCAACGTGACCATCGTGGGCGAGGTGACCACGAGCCTGCGCATGCCGCTCACTCCCATGGGCGAGCGGCTGCTCGACGCGCTCGCGGCCGCGGGTGGCGTCAAGCAGCCGGTGAGCAAGATGACGTTGCAGGTGACGCGCGGCAACCAGGTGCGCGCGCTGCCGCTCGACACCATCATCCGCGATCCGCGGCAGAACATCGTGCTGCAGGCGGGCGACGTGGGGACCGCGCTGCACCAGCCCCTCAGTTTCACGGTGCTCGGCGCCACGGGCAAGAACGAGGAGGTGAACTTCGAGGCGCAGGGCATCTCGCTGGCGCAGGCGCTCGCGCGCTCAGGCGGCCTCACCGACACGCGGGCGGACGCGCGTGGCGTGTTCATCTTCCGCTTCGAGGACGCCGGCGCGCTCGCATGGCCGAAGTCGCCGCCGCTCACCACGCCCGAGGGCAAGGTGCCGGTCATCTACCAGGTGGACCTGCGCGATCCCGCCAGCTTCTTCGTGGCGCAGGGCTTCCCGATCGAGAACGGCGACATCCTCTATGTCGCCAACGCGCCTGCCGCCGAGCTGCAGAAGTTCCTCAACATCGTGCTCACGGCGACGTACCCGATCCTGAATGTGATCCAGACCACGAAGCCGTAGCGGAGCCGCCCGCGTGCGCGAGGCGTTGATCGATGTCACGCGCCTGGTGGGGCGCTTCGCGAAGGCTCGCCTGCCCACCGGCGTGGATCGCGTCTGCATCGAGTACGTGCGGCGCTACGGCGGCGAGGCGCGTGCGCTGGTGCGCTGGGCGGGAAGGGACCACGTGCTGGCGCGCGCCGATTCGCAGGCGCTCTTCGGCCGGCTGCTGGCACCCGACGGCGGTGCCCCGGCCTACGGTCTGGTCGCGCGCGGCATCGCCCGGGGCTGGGCCGTTCCTCCCCCGCGCGGCGCCGTCCTCTTCAACACCGGACACAGCGGGCTGGAATCGTCCTCCTATCGCGCCTTGCGCGAGCGCCACGGCGCGCGTCCCTTCTTCATGGTTCACGACCTGATCCCGATCACGCATCCGCAGTACTCGCGTGCGGGCGAGCGCGAGAAGCATGTCGCGCGCATGCGCAACGTGCTGATGCACGGCCGCGCCGTCGTCACCAACTCGCAGGCCACGCTGGAAGCGCTCGAAGCGTTCGCACGCGCCTCCGCGCTCGCGATGCCGGTGGCGCGCGTGACGCACCTGGCGCCCGGCCTGGCGAGAGCCGCCCCGGGCCCCGCGCCGATCGCCGGGCCCTACTTCGTGATGCTGGGCACCATCGAGCCGCGCAAGAACCACCTGCTGATGCTGCAGGTGTGGGAGCGCCTGTTCGCGAAGCTCGGCGCGCAGGCTCCCAGGCTGGTAGTGATCGGCCAGCGTGGGTGGGAATGCGAGAATGTCGTCGCATTGCTCGAGGGCAACGTGGCCGCGGGCCGCGCCCTCGAGCTTTCCCGCTGCTCGGATGCCGAGCTCTCCAACTACCTTCATCATGCGCGAGCGCTGTTGTTCCCATCCTTCGTCGAGGGCTACGGCATGCCGCTGGTCGAGGCCCTCGCCCTCGGCGTGCCGGTGCTCGCGAGCGAGCTCGCCGTGTTCCGCGAGATCGCGGGCGCCATCCCCGAGTATTCGGCTCCGGACGACGGCGCGCGCTGGGAAGCGCTGCTGCTCGAGTATTCCGCGCCCGGGAGCGCTGCGCGCGCCGGACAAGTGGCGCGCCTCGCGCGCTTCCGGCCGCCCACCTGGGAGGCGCATTTCGCGCGCGTCGATGGCCTGCTGGAAGAGCTCGATGCCTGATTTCCCGCCGCTGGTCCACGCGCTCGATTTTTCGTCGTGGAAGCGGCCCGTCGTGCGGCGCTTCGTCGCGGCTTCCGAGGTGGTGTTCGTGGACCGCGCCGAGCACGTGCCGCGCGGGGCCACGCTGCTGGTCTGGGGATCGCGCCAACCGCTGGCGCTGGCCGAAGGCGTTCGCGTGCTGCATCTCGAGGACGGCTTCCTGCGCTCGGTCGGGCTGGGCGCCGACCTGATCCGCCCGATCTCGTGGGTCGTGGACGAAAGCGGCATCTACTACGACGCGACCCGGCCCTCGGACCTGGAGACGCTGCTGCAGAACCGCGCCTTCACTGCGGAGGAGCAGGAGCGCGCGGCGCAATTCCGCCGCCGGTTGGTCGAGGCGGGTCTCACCAAGTACAACGTCGGCGGCCGCGGCTGGGCGCGACCGCCGGGACCGAAGCGCGTGATCCTCGTCCCGGGCCAGGTCGAGAGCGACGCCTCCATCCTCTACGGCGCGCCCGGCATCCGCACCAACCTCGGGCTGCTGCAGGCCGTGCGC
>JBKJYC010000128.1:0-3383 GCA_046715885.1 Usitatibacter sp. | reverse complement strand
GGCTAAGGGCTCTGTCACATACTCAGGTTTTCTGCTTGGTGACCTCCTCGAGGAATTTCTTCGAGACGATGCCCAGGCGGTCGTAGACTTTCTTGCCCGCGGGATCGAAGACGATCGTGGTGGGCAGGCCCTTCACCTTTCCGAACTGCTTCTCCACCTTGGGATCGTCACCGAGGACGAGCGGGTACTCGTGGCCAACCTTCTTCGCGAACCACTTGGTCTTGTCGACTTCCTCGTTGTCCACGGCGATGCCGAGCACCTCAACGTTCCTGCCGTGCGCCTTGTGGAATTCCGCGATCTCCGGGATCTCCTTCACGCACGGAGCGCACCACGTCGCCCAGAAATTCACCACCACCCAGCGGCCCTTGTAGTCGGCGAGCCGGTGCCTGGCGCCCGCGGTGTCGGTCATGTCGAATGCAACAGCGCAGGACGGAGCCAATGCCAGCACGACGCCGGCAAGCAGGCGAAAGGGGGCGGATAAGCGCTTGGTTTGCAAGGTTTTTTCCTCTATGATCTAGACACAAATACTAGCAGGCCCCGCGCACCCATGCCGCTCGACCTCGCCGTGCCCGAACGGGCCGCGCCCCCGAAGGACCTGGAAGTCCGCCCGAAGCACGCGAAGACGTGGCTCGATTCGCTTCCTCTCGCGCAGAGCATCGACGCGGCGCGGAAGATCCGCACCAACCTCGCGGCCATGAGCCGCTCGAAGATCGCGCTCGACGACCGCATCGCACTCCTCGAGGCGTATCGCCCGGTCACCGCGGTGATCCTGGACGAGCTGGATGCGGTGTACTCGAAGTCGCCGCTGCCGCTCACGACGAAGGCGCGGGAATGCATCTCGATCGCGCGCGCCATCACCACGGAGCTCGCCAACGGCTACAAGATCGCCCTCCTCGAGAAGACCGGCAAGCTGATCGCATTCGGCGCCAAGAAACAGCTGCCGGGCCTCGTCTATCGCGCGATGGAATACACCGCCGAAGGAATCCGCGCGTCGTACAAGTCGTACACGGCGCTGCCCGCGGGGCTCTGGAAGGAGCTGAACGCGCTCTACCTCTACGCCGCCCAGGAAGGCCTGGCGAACGAGGTCGCCGACGCGCAGGCCAAGCTCTCCATCGCCGACCTCTACATCGAGTCGCTGCTGCTCTCGCTCACCGATCCTTACCGCCTGATCCAGGGCGAGGTCGATCGCACGATCGAGCTTCTGCGCACCAACAAGGGCCTCGCCACCATCGGCACGATCCGGCCGCAGACCAACCCGGTCTCGCATTTCCTCGTGCCCTGCGACACGGACAAGCCGCCCAAGGCATTCGGCTCGGCGATGGAGGATCCGGGCGGGCCGAACGCGCGGCTGCTCGACGCCAATCCCCTCGTCGACCGGCTGCGGCAGCGCAAGCAGGCGATCGAGTCTGGCAACGTCTCGGCAACGATGAGCCGGATGCTGAGCCTCGAGTCGATGCAACTGCTGCTCAAGCTGATCGCGCTGTGGGGCGACCCGCCGAAGCGAGCCTACCGGCGCGACCCTATGGACACGAGTGTTGCGATCTGCGCGGGCATCCGGGCCATCAGCCATTTCGTCTCGCAGGAGCCGAAGACCGATCCCAACGCCGAGGCGGCAGCGATCCAACTCGGCATCACCATCCCGCTCATCTCGGTGCCCGACGACGAGGTCTCCCAGGGGCTGCAGGTCAACGAATGGGTGGTGGTGAACCAGAGCGCCGGCGGACTCAAGGTGCGCCGGCAGGGCGGCACCAACCAGAACATCGCCGTGGGCGAAGCGATCGGCATCAAGTTCCTCGGCAAGGCGCGCTGGACCATCGGGGTGGTGCGCTGGGTGACGATGCTCGAGGACGGCGGCCTGGAGTTCGGCATCCAGTTCCTCGCCCCCGCCGCGCGCTGCGTGGCGATCACACCGACCATCACCTCCAGCGGCACTGTGAAGCTGGGGCTGCTGCTGCACGAATCGGAGCAGTCCAGCGATACCGACTCGCTCCTCACCCCGCCGGCCACCTACTCCGACCTGCGCGAGTTCGAGGTCGAGGAAGATGGCGCCGTGGTCCTCGTTCGCGCCACCAGCCTCATCGAGAAGACCGGGCGCTTCGAGCTCTTCCACATCTCCCCCTCCTGAGATAGCTGGGTCGGACTCCAGTTATCTTTTTTCGACCAGCGCCGAGAGCGGGCGATTGAGCAGCGCCTCGAACTGGTCGATCACGTTTCGCACCTCGCCCGTATATCCAGACCAATCGTCGGGCTCCATGCGCGCGCCCGGCGACACGGCTGCCCGGTAGAGGTCGCCCAGCGAGATGTCCGCGGCGGGGCGCGCCAGTTGGAACTCGTTGCGCCCTGCACGCTTCACGAGCCCGGCGTCCTCCAAGTGCCCCAGCGCATCCTCGAGCTGGTCTCCCGGAATGTGCGCGGCGCCGCACAGCGCCTCGAATGCGACCGGCTCGCCCCTGGCCTCCACCAGCAGGCGCCCGAGCTCGATGGCGTCGCGAAATCGCGCTCCCGGCGTGGACACGCGCTTCCAGAGATTGCCCTTCCAGTACCCCGCCGAGGCGGTGATTTCGGCGCCGAAGAGAATCACCAGCCACGAGAGGTACACCCACACGAGGAAGAGCGGGATCGTCGCGAACGTGCCGTAGACCAGGTTGTAGGTGGGCATCTTCGCGATCGAGTGCGCGAAGATCTCCTTCATCGCCTCGAAGAGCACCGCGGCTATGAAGCCGCCCGCGAGCGCGTGCAGCCACGGCACCTGCCGGTGCGGCACGATCCGGTACGCG
This sequence comes from Usitatibacter sp., assembly GCA_046715885.1. Taxonomy (GTDB): domain Bacteria; phylum Pseudomonadota; class Gammaproteobacteria; order Burkholderiales; family Usitatibacteraceae; genus Usitatibacter. Next base: position 606 of record JBKJYC010000128.1, on the reverse strand, counting down.
AGGAAGAAGGCAATGGTGCTCACAAAGATGGGGACCACCTTCAGCATCACGGGCTGCGCTTCGGTGGAGAGCGCGTCCATGCCCGCGGAGAGCGTCAGCAGGTAGGTCGTCACGGAGACGCTGATGCCAACCAGGATGGGGCCCAGCGAAAGGAGCACCACGTACGCGATGATCGAGACCAGGAACGGCCGGTTGCGCCGGACGCGCCAGATGGAGTTGAGCGAGCGGTCCACCGCGAACATCACCGCGAGCGCCATCACGAAGAGCGCGGCGAAGCTGATGCCGGTCACGCGCGCGGCGTTGCGGGCGAACGGCTCCATGTAGTCCACGATGATCTTGCCCGCGAGCTCGGGCACGAGGTTCAGCAGCAGGAAGATCTTGAGCCGCACCATCACGCCCTCGAAGAACGGCATCGAGGAGAGCATCGACACGCCGATGGCGAACACCGGCACCAGGGCGAGGAGCGTCGTATACGTGAGGCTGGCCGCGATCTGCGGGCAGCGGTCCTCGGTCCAGCGCCGCAGCACGAAGCGCAGGAACCCGAAAACGTCGAGGGATTTTTGCAGCACGGAGGCGGGCTCGGGAGGCGGCGGTATCATAGCACCC
>JBKJYC010000127.1:0-3763 GCA_046715885.1 Usitatibacter sp. | reverse complement strand
CGCCGAGACCGTTCGGCTCGAGCCGAAGGCGATGGAGTTGCTGCTCGTACTGGCGAGCCGCCCGGGACAGGTCGTGAGCAGGGAGGAATTGCTCTCGACGGTATGGCCTGGCGTCGTAGTGGGTGATGAAGCGCTCAGCCAGGTAGTGACCAAGCTGCGCAAGGCCTTGGGCGACGACGCGCGCGTGCCGACCTACATCGAAACCATATCGAAGCGTGGGTATCGCTTGATTGCCCCGGTGGAGGCCCCGGAAGGCGGCCCGGCATTGGAATTGCCCGCGCCCGCCCGCGGCCGATCCCGTCTGCCTGGGCACGCCGCCAGGGTCGGCGTGCTCCTGGCGTTGTTGGTCGCGGGGGCGTACCTGTGGCAAACCACGCGACAACAGATGGCATCGCCGGCGCTCGAAGAGTCGCGGATTACGGAAAAAGCGGATCGCGTCTCGGCGCTTCCCACTGTGACCGTCACGCCCTTCGACTCCCTCGTCGGCGACGGCACGCAGATCTACCTTGCGCGCGGCATCACCGCGGACTTGACGACCGACCTTTCACGGCTCGCTGGACTGCGCGTGATCGGGGCCTCCAGGGCGGCCGGCCAGGCGCCGGACGCCCCGCGGCAAAAACAACCGGCGGCACGGTATGTGGTCTCCGGCAGCGTGCAACGTGCCGGAGATCAGTTGAAGGTCAACGTGCGGCTGACGGATTCGGTGACCGGGCAACACCTCTGGTCCGAGCGCTATGAAAAGGCGCTAGGCGATCTTTTCCTGGTTCAGGATGAGATCGTCAGCCGACTGGTTTCCGCGCTGCCCGTCAAGATGAGCGAGGCGGAGCGGCACCGGCTTGCGCGACGGTATACCCGCAATCTGGAGGCTTACGACTACTTTCTGCATGGACAGGCGGCGCTGCTCACGCGTGCGCGCGACGACAACGGAAAGGCGCGGGAGATGTACCGCAAAGCGCTCGCGCTCGACCCCGCCTTTGCGCGGGCCTACGCGGGGCTCGCGTTGACGCATGCCGCCGACTATCGCAACCACTGGAACGACAGCGGGCCAAATGCGTTGGCCCGCGCCCTGGAGCTTGCCGAGACCGCCTTCCGGATCGACCCGGAACTCCTCGAGGTCCAGTGGGTACTTGCGTATGTGCACGCTCAAAACCGTCGTCATGAGCAGGCGATCGGTCACTTGAATCAAGCGATTGCGCTGGACCCCTCGTTCGCCGACGGCTACGCGCTGCTCGGAAGCATCCACACGTTCATCGGCCAGCCGGCCAAGGCGATCCCGCTGGTGCGCACAGCCATCCAGCTCAACCCGGAGGCGGGCCATCTGTATTTCCTGGTCCTCGGCCGTGCTTATTTTTTCCGCGGCGATACCGAGCAGGCGTGGCTCAACTTGAGGGAGGCGCTGGCGCGCAATGCCACCAACCTCGAGACCCATATCTATCTTGCGGCAACGCTCGCGCTCACCGGCGACAAGGAGGCCGCCAAGTGGGAGGCCGAGGAGATCCGCGCCCTGGAGCAAAATTTCTCGATCGACAAGTGGCTGCAGAACTATCCGATGACGGACGAAGGCCAGAAGCGACGGCTGAGGAGCCTGCTCGCTCAGGCTGGGTTGTAGGGCCTTGAGACGACGCCCTGTGTCGCCGCCGCCGCTCAACTTAGCCTCTCAGGAGAATCGCCCATGCTCAACCTACGAAATGTACTTGCCCTCCTCGCGGGAATCGTCATAGGCGGGGGCGTCGACACGGCACTCATCGTTCTCAGCCCGTCGCTCATTCCTCCCCCTGCGGGTGTGGATGTCAGTAGCGCAGAAGGCCTGAGCAAGGCCATGCACCTTTCGAGCCGCGGCATTTCACAATGCCGTTCTTGGCGCACGCAGTTGGTACTCTCGCTGGCGCGAGGCAGCTGGACTATCGCCTGATCAAGGAGCTATGGGCTTTCCACGAGAATCGGATTGCGGTGCGTTTCGCATATGAGTGGCATGATGACTCGGGCAACTGGTTTCGGTCCTATGGCAACGAGAACTGGGAGTTCGACGAGCGCGGGTTCATGCGACGTCGTATCGCAAGCATCAATGACCTGGCGATCAAGGATGCCGACCGCATGTACCGTTGGCCGCTCGGACGACGTCCCGATGACCATCCGGGACTGTCGGACCTCGGCCTGTAGCCACTGGAGGCAGGGATCGTGTCAAGACAGCAGATGCCCCGAACACTGGAATTGATGCGTGGAAGCGCCATGCTCGGCACGATCGCCGTAAAGCCGGGGAATGCCGATCTGCCTTGGTACAGCGGGGCTTTCCACCCTTCGACGGATTTCGAGGCGGTTCGCGGCCTCTTCGAGCACGAATTGAGACTGTTGCGAGACAACACGACCGATGATGCCGCCCAGTGGGAAGACTGGGAAGCCGTACACGCCGAGTTGCACGAACCGGGGCTGCGCCTGCAGGCCGCGGACGGGTCCTACGTGGCAGACGAAATCCTGGTCCACATCGAGGGTTCGGAGGCGTGGTGGCGTAGCGAGTAGGGTGGCGATGTTTCCCAGCGCAACGCGATTTCCCCCGCCCCTCGAGGCGCAGTTCCCCTCAGCCGGCTGGCTGCCTTGGCGGAGATCAACGGCACGACTTTCTGGCTGGTGGCCGGTCTCGTCATGGCCTTCAGCTGGTGGGACTGGGTGGACCCGGTCCACTGGGGCACGGCGTTCGTCATCCGCGGTGTGGGCTCCGTCATCGTCCTCGCCTCCGGATTCGCGCAGCGCCTTTCCGGGCGCGTGGACTGGGCGGCGGCCATCGCCAAGGTCCGGTTCGCCGCCGCGGTGGTGGCGGTTGCCGGGGCGCTCGCGGTGCTCGATCAGGGCTACGTGGTCGGGCTGGCCGGCATAGTGGTGGTGCTGCTGGCCGGACCGTACATCGCGGTGGACCGCCGCGACCTGTTGGTGATGGACGCGGCGCCGCTCGCCGCCATCGGCGCTCGAGCAGAAGCTCACGAGCGAAGCGCTCGCTCGGCGGCGCCACCGTCGGTGATCGTCTGCGACATCGACAACTTCAAGGAGATCAACGATCGCCATGGCCACGATGCCGGCGATCGCGTCATCCGCGCGGTAGCCGAACGGCTGTCCTCGGTGGCCAGAGCGACCGATGCGCTCGGCCGATGGGGCGGGGAAGAGTTCCTCGCCATCCTGCCGCAGACAGCAGGAGGACGACGTTGATGGCGGTGAGGGCGACGAGAAGCCGCTGGATTTTCATCCTCGGGAGGATCTTTCGCTATTATCGCGGCATGAAGACCCGCGCCGCAGTAGCCTGGAAGGCAGGCGAACCCCTCTCGATCGAGACCGTCGAGCTGGAAGGGCCCAAAGCCGGGGAGGTCCTGGTCGAGATCAGGGCGACCGGGATCTGCCATACCGACGAGTTCACGCGCTCGGGTGCCGATCCCGAAGGCATCTTCCCGGCCATCCTGGGCCACGAGGGCGCGGGCGTCGTGATGGACGTGGGTCTGGGCGTCACGACGCTCAAGAAGGGCGACCACGTCATCCCGCTCTACATCGCCGAGTGCCGGCAGTGCAAGTCGTGCCTGTCGAGGAAAACCAACCTTTGCACGGCGATCCGCGCCACGCAGGGCAAGGGCGTGATGCCCGATGGGACGTCGCGCTTCAGGCTGGAAGGCAAGCCCATCTACCACTACATGGGCTGCTCGACCTTCTCCAACTACACGGTGCTTCCCGAGATCGCGCTGGCGAAGATCCGCGAGGACGCGCCGTTCGAGAAGGTCTGCTA
>JBKJYC010000126.1:0-3637 GCA_046715885.1 Usitatibacter sp. | reverse complement strand
GGCGCAAACTCTTCTGCCTCCCGGTTCCGCGCCGCCCCGCTCGCTCCTCGAGCAGGTCATCCAGCAGCAGATGCAACTGATGGCGCAGCAGATCGCGCTTCTCCAGGGCGCCGCGCGGGGAGTGCCGGCAGCGCCCGCCGCGGCCCTGCAACCGCCCCCGCAACCGGCAGCGGGTGCGGCGCCGGCACGCCCGGCGGCGGCGAATCCCGTCTCCACAGCCAGCGAGGAGGAGGCCTGCGCGGGTCCCGGCACGTACGACGTGAAGAAGGCCTTTGGTGCCATCGCCCGCATCCACACCGATGCCACCCAGATCACGGAGCGCCAGCGCGCGCGCCTCGATGCATTCATGCGCCGCTATGTCGCGCGCACGCGGCTTTCCAAGGAGTACACGCAGGTCCACCGGCCCCACCTCGCCGACCCGCGCGTGGTCAACGGATTCCGCCCGCTGCTGAAGGAGATCATCTACCAGATCGTGATCGGCCGGTCGAAGGGCGCGCACGTCTGGGATCTCGACGGCAACCAGTACGTGGACGTGCTCAACGGCTTCGGCATGAATCTCTTCGGTTGGCAGCCCGACTTCGTCAACGATGCGGTGCGCGCACAGCTCGACACCGGCTACGAGATCGGTCCCCAGCATCCGCTCGCCGGCGAAGTCGCGAAGCTGGTCTGCGAGATGACCGGCTTCGACCGCGCCGGACTGTGCAACACCGGTTCCGAAGCCGTGATGGGAGCCGTGCGGATCGCGCGCACCGTCACGGGCCGCAACACCATCGTCCTGTTCACCGGCTCCTACCACGGCATCTTCGACGAGGTGATCGTGCGCGCGACGCGCAAGCTGCGCGCCGTCCCCGCCGCTCCCGGGATCATGCCCAGCACGGCGCACAACGTCCTCGTCCTCGACTACGGCACGCCGGAGTCGATGGAGATCATCAAGGCGCGCGCCGGCGAGCTGGCGGCGGTGCTGGTGGAGCCGGTGCAGAGCCGGCGTCCCGACTTCCAGCCGCGCGAGTTCCTGCACGAGCTGCGCAAGGTCACCGCCGAATCGGGAACCCTGCTCATCCTCGACGAGGTGGTGACCGGCTTTCGCTCGCACCCGGGCGGCATCCAGTCTCTGTTCGACATCCGGGCGGATCTGTGCACCTACGGCAAGGTCGTCGGCGGCGGCTTCCCCATCGGCGTCATCGCGGGCAAGCGCGAGTACATGGACGCGCTCGACGGCGGGGGATGGCAGTACGGCGACGATTCCATCCCCACGGTGGGCGTCACCTACTTCGCGGGAACGTTCGTGCGCCATCCGCTGGCGCTCGCCGCCGCCAAGGTCGTGCTGGAGCACCTGCGAGCCCAGGGTCCGCAGCTGCAGGCGGCGCTCACGCGCAGCACCGAAGGCATGGTGCAGGAGCTGAACGCGTTCTGCCGCGAGGTCGGCGCCCCGGTGGTGCTCAAGTCCTTCGCCTCGGTCTGGAAGACGTTCTTCACCGAGGACCACCCGCTGCAGGATCTGCTGTTCGCCATGATGCGCAGCCGCGGCATCCACATCCTCGACAACTTCCCGTGTTTCTTCACCACCGCGCACACCGCCGCGGATTTCACGGCGATCAAGACCGCGTTCAAGGACTCGATCCGCGAATTGCAGGAGGCGGACTTCTTGCCGAGGCGTGCCATGACGGAGAAAGCGTTCGATGCGTCCCGGCCTCCGGTACCGGGAGCAAGGCTCGGAAAGGATGCCGACGGCAATCCCGCATGGTTCGTTCCGAATCCCGACGCACCCGGAAAATTCGTGAGAGTAGAGGCATGATTCCCGACACGCAGCTCGCCGCGACGACCACCGACGAGCATGATCCGTTTGCCGGCCCGGCGCTGGCGCGCGTTGTGCCGACCACCGAGGCGCAGCGCGAGATCTGGCTCGCCGACCACCTGGGCCGCGAGGCTTCCCTCGCCTACAACGAATCGGTCTCGCTGCAACTGGAGGGGACCCTGGACACGCAGGCCCTTCGGAAGGCGCTTTCCGCGCTGGCCCAGCGCCACGAGGCCCTGAGGTCCACGCTGAGCACGGATGGCAAGACACTGCTGATCGCACGCGACAGCGCGCTCCGGCTCGTCGTGCAGGATCTTTCCTCCCTGGGTGAAAGCAGCCGCGCGAATGGATTGGCAGCCGCGCAACTGCGCGCCGTGGACACGCCGTTCGATCTGGAGCAGGGGCCGCTGGTTCGCGCGCACCTGTTGCGCCTCGGTGCGAACTCGCACCGGCTCATCCTGACCCTCCATCACATTGTGTGCGACGGATGGTCCTTCGGCGTGCTCTTGCGAGACCTCGCTGCGCTCTACACGCGAGAAGTGTCCGGCGACGCCAAGCCGTTGGGTCCTGCGAGCAGCTACGGCGATTTCGCGCTCGCGCAGCGCGAACACATCGGCACGCCGGAGCATGAAGCGGATCAGGCCTACTGGATATCGCGTTTCGCCCAACCCGTGGCGGCACTCGACCTCCCGACCGACCGGCCGCGCGCGGCGTTTCGCACCTTCACATCGCGGCGCGAAGACTACGTGCTCGATTCTGCATTGGTGGCCGAGGTACGTCGCATGGCGGCGCGCAACGGCGCCAACCTCTTTGCGGCCCTGCTTGGCGCGTTCGCCGGCACCCTGCAGCGCATCAGCGGGGCGCAGGACATCGTGGTTGGCGTGCCCGCCGCGAGCCAGTCGGCCGACGGACTGGGAGGCCTGGTCGGCCACTGCGTAAACCTGCTTCCGATGCGACTCACCGCGGACCCTGACGCTGCCGCCAACACCCTCGTGACGTCCGCGCAATCACAAGTGCTCGATGCCTATGAGCACCAGAATTACACTTTCGGCACGCTCCTCGGCAAGCTCGCGATCCCGCGCGATCCCAGCCGCCATCCCCTGGTGAGCGTCCTGTTCAACATCGACCAGGCGCTGGACGCCCGCAAGCTCGGCTTCAGCGGCTTGCGTGCCACGTTCTCGAGCAACCCGCGAGTCTTCGAGAACTTCGAGCTGTACGTGAATGCCGTGCAGTGCGACGAAGGCCTCGTCCTCGAGTGCCAGTACAACTCGGACCTCTTCGAGGCCGGCACTGTCCGCCGCTGGCTCGAGACCTACGAGACCCTGCTCCGGGCGCTTTGCGCGGCGGCTCCACAAGCCAGGCTAGGCGCGCTGGATGTCGTGGCACCCAGCGACCGCCGCCTTCTCGCGCAATGGAATGCCACTGACGTCTCCTTCGAGCAGGGCTTGCGCCTCGGCGACCTCGTCGCTCGCGGCGCGCGGCTTTCGCCGAACGCGCCCGCGGTCGTCTTCGAAGGTCGCTCGTACGATTACGCGGCGCTCGAGGACCACGCCTGGGCCCTGGCCCTGCGCCTGCGCGAACTGGGCGTGCGTCCCGGCGTGCTGGTCGGGGTGTGCTTGGAGCGAAGCTTCGAGCTGGTTTACTCGCTGTTGGGCGTCATCTACAGCGGCGGTGCCTACGTTCCGGTGGACCCGACCTATCCCGCCGAGCGCGTCGCGCGCATGTGCGAGGACGCCAAGCTCGACATCGTCGTCACTCGCGGCCCCGAGCGGGCGCGCATCGCCGAGGCGTTGTCGGAAGGCGCGCGCGTGTTGCTCCTGGACGAGATCACGCTCCCACGCG
>JBKJYC010000125.1:0-8772 GCA_046715885.1 Usitatibacter sp. | reverse complement strand
CCGCTTCCGTTTGCGCCGCGTGCTTCGCTTCGACTACGTGCACCACGCCGACGCGGGCGTGATGAAGGAAGGCTTGCAGGGACTGATGCGCGGCGAGGAGACAGCGCTGCTCGAGCGGCCCGCCCATTCGACGCATGTCACCCTCGACATGGACCGCGGCACGCTGCGAACGCAAGCGCTGGCCGACATCGTGGAGTTTCCGCGCATCGACCCACGGCGCGTGGGCCTGCGCAACCGCCATCTCTGGCACTCCGCAGCGATCGGCGCGGGCGCTGGGACGCTGCGCGTGAACGCGGTGGTGCGTCACGACCTCGAGCGTGGGACGCGCGATGCGTATCGCTTCGAGGAGGACAGTGTCGTCGAGGAGCACATCCCGGTGCCCGATCCGGCCTCCAACCGCGAGGGTGCGGGCTGGCTCGTGGGCTGCACCTTCGACGTGAAGACCCGGCGCACCGTGGTCAATGTGTTCGACGCATTGCGGCTCGCCGAGGGACCGCTCGCGCGCGTCCGGCTTCCCTACGGAATTCCCGTCGGATTTCACGGCCACTTCCTGCCGGGCTAGGGCCGACCCCTTAAGGGCTATGCGGCTTCACGCTTCGCTTCGGCGAGCACCCAGTTGCGGAATTGGGCGAGGTCGGGACGCTCGTGCGCCGTCTCGGGCGTGACGAAGTAGTAGGCGTAGTTGGACGGCATCGGCGAGTCGAAGGGGATGGCGAGGCGTCCGGACTTCACGTCGGGACCGACCAGGGGCCGCAGCGCGAGCGCCACGCCCATGCCGTCGGCCGCGGCCTCGATGGCGAGCGAGCCGTCGGTGAAGTGCGGGCCGCGTTGCGCGTCGACGCCTTCCACCCCTTCCAGCTTTAGCCATTGCTTCCAGCTAGGGCGTGCCTTTTCATCGGGCACCGTGTCGTCGTGGATGAGCGTGTGATGGCGCAGGTCCAGCGGCGTATTGAGCGCGTGCCTGCCTTCGAGCAGGCGCGGGCTGCACACCGGCACGTACGAGGCGCGGAAGATCCGGTCCACCCGCGAGCCCGCGTAGTCGCCGCCGCCGTAGCGGATCGCGATGGTGTCCAGGTCCGGCTCGATGAAGAGCGCATGTCCGTTGTCGGCCGCGCGCCCATCGATCATCTCCAGGCTGCTGGTGAGCCGCAGGTCGATTCCCGGGTGGGCCTTCGCGAATTTCTGCAGCCGAGGCAGCAGCCAGCGGGTCGAGAAGCTCGGGGGAGCGCTCACCGCGAGGGGGGCGTTAGTAACCACTGGCTTTCGCACCAGCGCCAACGCCGCCGAAAGGCTACCCAGGCCCTCCCGGACCTTGGGCAGCAGCCGCCCGCCGTCGGAAGTGAGCTCGAGCGCCCGGGTCAGGCGCCGGAAGAGCTCGACCCCCAAGTGGTCCTCCAGGAGGCGTACTTGCTGGCTGATGGCCGAAGGCGTGACGTGGAGCTCCGCAGCCGCCTTCTTGAAGCTGAGGTGGCGGGCCGCCGCCTCGAAGGCGCGCAGGGCCCCGAACGGCGGCACGCGATCCGCCGGGTGAGGGATGGGTAAGTTCGGCTGTTTCGTCACTTAGAATTCATCGTTTGTTGCACTGCAACATAGACACTATATTCTTCTCGTGGGTTCAAGTACAGCGGCAACAGGCCGATATGACTTAACCCGTTGATTTCCCACAAGGAGATTGCAAATGGATGACTATAAACGCATTGATAGGTTGATCCGCGAAGCGGGTGTGCAGCGCAGCGCGTACCTCGGAACCCTGATCGGCGAGTTCCTCGCGAATACCTGGCTGGGTGGCGCCGAGCTGGCCCGGAGGGCGGCAAAGGCCATCCGCAACGACAAGGTGCGCCTGGCACGCCAAGCGAAGACCATCCCGGCGGGTTGACTCGAACCGGACGCGCCCCTCAAGGCCGTTCCGGAACCCACCGACCTCGCATCACGCCGGGCCACGCGGCCCGCCTCCGAGCCACGGCACGAGTACTTCTTCGGCCTGGGCCCGGCGGGCTTCCATCGCCTGCACGCCGCCGAGTGGGGTGACCCGGACAATCCGCGGGTGGTCGTCTGCGCCCACGGCTATAGCGGCAACGCGCGCGACTTCGACTACCTCGCGCGTAATCTCGCGCGTGACTACCGCGTGGTGTGCATCGATGTCGCCGGCCGCGGCGAGAGCAGCTGGCTGTGCACGTCGCTCGAGTACAACTTCCCGCAGTTCCTCGCCGACATGAACGTGCTGTTGGCGCGCCTCGGCGCGCGCGAAGTCGACTGGGTCGGCACGTCGATGGGCGGACTGCTGGGCATGCTCCTCGCCTCGCAGCCCAACACGCCGATCCGCCGCCTGGTGATGAACGACGTGGGCGCCTTCCTGCCCATGTCGGCGCTGCAGCACATCGCCCGCAACCTCGGGGCCCCGAATGAGTTCAGGTCGCTGGCCGCGGTCGAGGCGCACCTGCGCAAGACGCGCTCCGAATGGGGCGTGATCTCCGACACGCAATGGAGGGAGCTCGCGATCCATTCCTCGCGCGAGACCGACACCGGCTACCGCCTGGCCTTCGACCCGCAGATCGCGCGGATCATGAGGCCGATGCCGATCGCGGCCCCGGGGCTCTTCTTCTGGGATGCGTGGCAGCGCGTCACTTGTCCCACGCTCCTGCTGCGGGGCGAGCACTCCAACGTCTTCCCGCGAATGGTCGCGGAATCGATGAAGCTGCGCCATCCCGAGGTCGTGCTGGAAGAGATCGCGGGTTGCGGCCACGCACCCTCGCTCATGAACGCGCAGCAGGCCGGACTGGTCCGCAAGTACCTGATGGCGCCGGTACACTGGCGCGATGAAAACGCCGCTGTTGCTGCTGCCGGGGCTGCTCGCTGACGAGCGCCTCTTCGCCCACCAGGTCCGCTCCCTCTCCGACGTAGCAAGTGCCACCGTCGCCGACCTCACGGTCGCCGACAACATCGCGAAGCTTGCCGCGGAAGCGATCCGGCGCATGCCCGCGGGACGCTTCGCCGTCGCCGGGCTCTCGATGGGCGGCTACGTGGCCCTCGAGGTGGTGCGCCAGGCGCCCGGGCGCGTTGCGGCGCTGGCGCTTCTCAACACCAACGCCCGCCCCGATTCGCCCGAGTCCACGCAGAACCGTCAGCGCCTGATGGCGCTGGCCGAGAAGGACCTCGCCGCGGTCAACGCCGCGCTGATGCCCAAGCTGCTGCACCCCGATCATCTGAAGGACGCGCGCCTGGTGCAGCTGCTCGACGCCATGGCGAATGCGATCGGCGTCGAGGGATTCAAGCGGCAGCAAACCGCCATCATCGGGCGCATCGACAGCCGTCCGCACCTGGGCGCCATCCGCGCGCCCACGATGGTGCTCGCCGCACGCGAGGACGCCATCATGCCGATGGAAGTGAGCGAGGAGATGGCGCGCGGCATTCCCGGAGCGCGCCTGGACATCGTGGAGCATTGCGGCCATGTCTCTTCCCTCGAGCAGCCCGAAGCCGTCACCGCACGGCTGCGCGCATGGATGCAGAGCGCCGCTGGCTAGCGCCCGACGGCGCCTCGATCTTCTACCGTCACTGGCGTACGCCCCGTCCGCGCGGCGCGCTGGTCCTGCTGCATGGCGTGGCCAGCAATTCCACCCGCTGGTGGGAGTTCGTCGACGACACCTCGTTGAAAGCCGACTGGTCGCTGATCCGCATCGACCGCCGCGGCCAGGGCCAGTCGGTCTGGCGCAAGCCCGCCGGCATGCGCGAGTGGTGCGAGGACATCGTCGGGATTCTCGCCGCGGAAGGCTTCGAGCGCGGGGTGGTCGGCGGCCACTGCCTCGGCGCCAACATCGCGGTCGAGTTCGGCGCGCGATTTCCGACGCGGACGGCGGGCCTGGTCCTGGTCGAACCGATGCCGCGGCCCGCGCTCATCGGCCACATGCGGCGAACCGCCCAGGCGCGCGGACTCCTGCACCTGGTCTCCGGTCTCACGCGCGTGGTCAACGGCATCGGCATCTACCGCCGCGAGCTGCTGCCGTTGGACCTGCGTCGGCTCGATGGCGAGACGCGCGCGGCGATGGCCGGCGGCGCGCCCGATACGAGCGCCTTCGCGCTCTACGCATCCCCGTTCCTCGATTTCAAGACGACGCCCTTCGGCAGCTACGTGCGCGACCTCCTCGCGGTCACCGGCGACATGCCGCCTTTCGAGACCGTCGACGCGCCGGTGATCGCGTTGATCTCGCGCCACAGCACCTTCACCGACCCGTCGTCGACGCGCCGGGCGCTGGAGAAATTCCCGCGCGCGCAGATCGTCGAGCTGGACGCTCGCCACTGGATCCCCACCGAGCAGCCGCGCGAGATGCGTGCGGCGATCGAGACGTGGATGAGAATGCTTTAGCATGTCGCGATGTCTCCCCTCCCCGCCCTCTCGCTGCTCGAAACGCGCGTCCTCGGCGTGCTGGTGGAGAAGCAGCACACGGTCCCCGACACCTACCCGCTCACGCTGAACGCGTTGGTCTCGGGCTGCAACCAGAAGACCAGCCGCGATCCCGTCATCGAGGCCGCCGAGGCCGAGGTGCAAGCCACGGTAGACCGGCTGAAGTCCTTGTCCATGGTGGTCGAGTCGAGCGGCGGGCGCGTGATGCGCTACGCGCACAACGTGGGACGGGTGATCAACGTTCCGCCGCAATCGGTGGCGCTGCTCGCGGTGCTCTTCCTGCGCGGAGCGCAGACCGCGGGCGAGCTGCGCATCAACAGCGACCGGCTGCACAAGTTCGGCGACATCTCCTCGGTGGAAGGTTTTCTCGACGAGCTGGCCGAGCGCGGCTTCGTGAGGGAGCTCGCGCGCCAACCCGGTTCCCGGGAAACGCGCTGGGCACACCTGCTTTCCGGCGAGGTTGCGGCGGCGGCCGCGGCCTCCGAGACTCCCGCGGGCGAGGCGGTGACGGTGAGCGAAATCGCCGCCCTGAAGGCCAACGTGGACCAGCTCCAGGGCGACATGACCGCCCTGCAGGAGACCGTGGCGCGCCTCTGCAGGGAGCTCGGGGTCAAGTGAGTTTCACCGTCCCGCGCCGCGCTCCACCACGATCACCGTCATCTCGGGCGGCCAGCCTTCGGTGCTGGCCCAGGTCTCGCGGCCGATCTTCACCTGCCTGAAAGTGGCGAGCGGCGGGTTGCTCGCCTCGTCGCGCAGCATCACTTCCCATCCCGCGCGTGTCATCTCGTCGGCCATCTTTCCCAGGACGCGCCGATCCTGCGGGCCGCCCAGGGCGCTCGCGTCCACGAGCCCCTTCCACGTCTTGCCGCGAACGACCTCGGTCCTGTCGCGGAGGGTGAACTGGAACTGCCCGAAACTCTCGACCGCCACGTCGCCCTTGATCTTCACGGGCGGCGGCAGCGGCAGGTAGGCGGGGAACCCCGCGGCGCCAGCGCTAGAGGCGAGAGCGAGAGCGGCAACAAATACAAGCGCGCGCATTGCGAACCTCATGGGGCGGGGCGCGTCATAAGGACGCAAGGCCCACTCGCGCGGAGAAAAAACATGCAAATCACGCTCGGACCGCTGATCTCGCTCGTCGCCGGCATCCTGATCCTCATCATGCCGAAGCTCCTCAACTACATCATCGCCCTCTACCTGATCGTGATCGGGGTGGTGGGCCTCTTCGGCCCGATCAAGCTGGGCTGACTACTTCCAGCCCCCGACCGCCTGGCGCGCCGCCTGGTTGAGCGGGCGCGCCATCACGCCGGACTGGGACACGACGACCTGGTAGGCAGCGCCGTCGGCCATCGGCACGAAGGTGGCGCTGCCGTAGAGGGCGTCGATCCAGGGCGTGTAGTCCCGGCCGCGGCGCGCCAGGTCCCAGACGTCAACCGTATCCGGTGGTACGAGCGCGTGAACGGTGCGCGGCGCCGTCTTCTCCTGCGCGATGTCGGTGTAGCGCCCGCTGATGCGTTCCAGCCGGTACACCGTGTCGAATCCCATCAGGTTCGCCAGGCCCTTCCACTTCAGCAGGCGCGCGTCCACCTGCCATTCGTCACCAAGGAGCTCGTAGTCCTTCACCAGTGTCGAGGGGTACGTGAGCCTGGCCTGGAAATGCCGGTCGCCCACACGCTTGAAGGTGAGCTCGCCCGCGGGCTGCTCATGGGTGAGGCGCGCGTAGGTCATGAGCGTGCCGCCCAGCAGCCCGACGCAGGTGGCGGCGAGGGCCAGGATGATCGAGAAGAGCAGGTGGCCGGTGCCCGCCAGCACGCGGCCGCGCCGCCAGCGCTCCATGGCGAAGGCGAAGAAGAGCGCAGCGAAGAGCGCGCAGACGAGAACGACGCTGGTCAGGAACATGGTCGATTATGCTTGGGATGGCCGGTCCCCGTTCCAGGTTCCCCGCCAGGCCGCATCCGCAGGTGGCCGACGTGACGACCGTGCCCATCCTGAAAGTGGACAGGGAATGAACGCGGAATTCGACAAGCTCAAGGATTGGATCGGACGCGAGGAACGGCGCGACGACGTCATCACGGCGGCGCCGGTCGCGGCACTCTCGGCCCTTCTCGACCGCGACGATCCGCCGCCGAAGGCGGGCGACGCGTTGCCGCCGCTGGGGCACTGGCTCTTTTTCCTCCCGATCCACCGCCAATCGCTCATCGGAGCGGACGGGCACATGTCCCGCGGGGAGTTCCTGCCGCCCGTGCCGCTGCCGCGACGGATGTGGGCCGGAAGCCGGATCGAGTTCCTGCGCCCCCTGCGGATCGGCGCGGATGCGAGGCGCGTATCGAGGATCGCGGACGTGAAGATCAAGGAGGGCCGAAGCGGAACGCTGGTCTTCGCCACGGTGCGCCACGAGATCAGCGATGCGAAGGGCGTGGCGATCACCGACGAGCACGACATCGTCTATCGCAGCGAGACCGGCAAGGCGGTCGCCGATCCCGTGCCGGCGCCAACGAACGAGGCGTGGTCGCGGACGATCACTCCCGACCCGGTGCTCCTGTTCCGCTATTCAGCGGTCACGTTCAATGGCCACCGCATCCATTACGACCATCCGTACGTGACCCAGGTGGAGGGCTATCCGGGGCTGATCGTGCACGGGCCGCTCACCGCGACGCTGCTGATCGATCTCCTGCGCCGGAGCATGCCCCGCGTGGAGGTGAAACGGTACTCGTTCCGGGCGATGCGGCCGTTGTTCGACACGGCGCCGTTCGAGGTTTGCGGGCTGGACGAGGGCAACAGGACTGCGCGCCTGTGGACGCGAGATGCCGAGGGCGCGGTGACGATGGAAGCCACCGCGGGCTGGGGCTAGAAGCGCGTCACGCAGATGACGGACGAGGCTCTCAGTCCACGATGAAGAGCTTCGCACCGAAAGGGATTTCGGAGAGCTGCATCGTCAAAGCCTGGCGAACTTGAGATGCGTGACCTTCGGCGTGGCGACCGTCCGGACGAGCTCGAGGCCGCGCAGGTCGGCGCCCACGCCGTCGAACAGCCGCTCCCCGCTGCCGAGAAGCGTGGGCACGAGGTTGATCTCCATCTCGTCCACGCGCCCGGCCTCGAGATACTGCCGCGCGGCGCGCGCGCCGCCGGCGAGGCAAACGTCCTTGCCGCCCGCAGCTTCCCGGGCCTGGGCGAGCGCCGCCTCGATGCCGCCGGTGACGAACGTGAAGGTGGTTCCGCCCTGCAGCTCGAGGGGTTCGCGCGCGTGGTGCGTGAGCACGAATACCGGGTGATGGAACGGCGGGTTGTTCCCCCACCACCCGTTCCAGGGTTGCTTCGCATCCCAGGGTCCGGGATGGCCGCCGAACATGTTGCGGCCCATCACCGTGGCCCCGATGTTGGCGAGCGACTCCTCGACCACGCCAGAGCTTTCGTTGACCTCGCCCCCGGGCAGGCCGTGCATCGAGCGCCAGGCCTCGAGGGGAAACACCCAATCGTGCAGCCGCATGCCGCCGATCCCCAAGGGGTTCTCGACGCTCTGGCCAGGGCCGGCGACGAATCCGTCGAGCGACATCGAGATCTTCAAACGCAGCATGGCACTCCCATGGAGAGCCGAACGCAGTCGACATGAGGCGCGGTGCGCAGGATACTGAATCCGGTGAAGATCATTCTACTAGCGGCCGCACTTGTGGCATCCGATGCGCTTGGCGCGACCGACGCCGAGTTCGCCGCGCGCCGGCAGGCGATGGTGGTGGAAATCACCGCCGAGCGCCCGGGATTGCCGGGCCGCTTCGATACGCGCGTGAAGGAGGCGATGGAGCGCGTAGCGCGTCACCTTTTCGTTCCTCCGGCGCTGCAGCCCCACGCCTATGAAAACCGCCCCCTTCCCATCGGGCACGAGCAGACCATCTCGCAGCCCTACATCGTGGCGCTCATGACCGACCTGCTGAAGCCCGGGAAACAGGATCGTGTCCTCGAGGTCGGCACCGGCTCGGGATACCAGGCGGCAGTCCTGTCCGAACTGGTGCGCTCGGTACACACAATCGAGATCGTGGCACCTCTCGCCGTCGAGTCGCGGGAGCGCCTCGCACGCCTCGGCTACCGCAACGTGGAGGTCCGGACCGGCGACGGCTACAAGGGTTGGGAAGAGCACGCTCCCTTCGACGCGATCATGGTGACCGCCGGCGCGCGTGAGATCCCGCCGCCCCTGCTGCGGCAGCTCAAGCCCGGAGGCCGAATGGTCATCCCCGTAGGTCCTTCGGAGATGGTCCAGTACCTTACGTTGATCGAGAAACAGGCCGACGGATCGATCCGGAGCACCCGGATCGCACCGGTGCGCTTCGTGCCGTTCACCCGCGAGCCCTAAGGCCCCGGTGCGGTAGCGCACAGACTGGGCG
>JBKJYC010000124.1:0-3938 GCA_046715885.1 Usitatibacter sp. | reverse complement strand
TGAGCGCTGCACCGTGGAGAACAACCGCGAATCGGTACCGACGCGGCTCAACCCGGCGGCCAGCTCCCACTCCCAGGTTGGCGCGGAGTGAACGGCGCCGGCGACCAGGCGTTCGGTTGCGATCGTCGACTCCAGGCGTCGCGATCCCGCCGCGAGCGGGCGAAAGAACACGCTGACGGGACGGCCGAAGGGATTGGCCGCGAGCCCGGCGGGAAGCTCGACGGAAGCTCCGACGGGCGAAAACCCGCGCGTGGTCCGCGTGCGGCCCATCATGGCCTCGGCAAAGACGCGGACCCGGGGAGTCAACCGGTAGTTGCCGACCACCATCAGGTCCGCGCGCTCGGCATCCGGGAGCAGGAATCGGAAGGGCGCGACGTCGAACACGCATTCCGCACCCAGGGCATCGGGCAGCGGCCGAACGCGCTCCCGGGGGCAACCCGGCGCCGGCACGAAAAGCTCGCCCGCGATGCGAACCGTCGGCGGAACGCTCTCGCGCAAGCGATTGTCGCTCCCGCCGTTCGGACGCTGGTCGGCACTGCGCGAAAATGCTCGCGCGCCGCTGGGAAGGCCGCTGTCATTCATTAACTCGGCCAGCGCGAAGACGTTGTAGCCGTCCATCTCGAGGTTGCCGGCGCCGGCGGCGAGGGTGGCGCGCCGCCGGCGCGCATCCCCGCGCCCGGAAGCCGCGGCGGTGAAGGAGGCTTCGACGCCACGGAAATCGCGGCGAAGCACGATGTTGACGACGCCGGCGATCGCGTCCGCGCCGTAGATCGCCGAGGCTCCGTCGCGAAGGATCTCGATGCGCTCGACCGCCGCGAGCGGCAAGCTGTCCAGCTCGGCGAATGCGCCACCGTCCTCGAGCGAGACGCCGTAGGGGGCAATGCGCCTGCCGTTCACCAGCACCAGCGTCGCGGAGGGCCCCAGCCCGCGCAGCGAGACCGCGGCGGCGCCGTGGAGCGGTTCGGCAGCGATGATGCGCCGATCCAGGCCGCCGGGCGAGAAGTACGGGAGCAGGAGCAAGGCCTCGCTCAGCCGCGTGGCCCCCATCCGCTCGATCTGGGCGCGCTCGAGGATGGTCACCGGCAAGGCGCCTTCGCCTTCGAGACGCGCAATGCGCGAGCCGACCACCTCGAGTCTTTCCAGCGGCAAGACGGCCATGTCCGCGGCCGTGGCGAGCAGGGGCGCGGCGAAGGCCAGCGCCGTCACGTATCGATGCAATCCTTCCGGAGCCCGCTCCACAGCGCCATTCTAACGAGCCCGGAGGCGTAGAATTCTCGCGAGTCCATCCGCTTCATTTCCGAGGCCCGGGAAACCGACGTGCGAGTGCTCATCATCGAGGACGACATCGACATCGCCACCAACCTCTGCGATTACCTGGGAGGCCGGGGCAATGCGGTCGACCACGCGGGCGACGGTGTCACCGGGCTGCATCTCGCCGTGCGCAACGAGTACGACGCGTTGCTGCTCGATGTGGCGCTGCCCGGTATGGACGGATTCTCCCTTTGCCATAAGCTGCGCACCGAGGCGCGGCGCGCTACGCCGGTGCTCATGCTCACCGCGCGCGACACGCTGGTCGACAAGCTCGCGGGCTTCGAGTGCGGCGCGGACGACTACCTGGTGAAGCCCTACGCGTTGCAGGAAGTCGAGGCGCGCCTGCTGGCCCTCACACGACGCTCGCACGGGCGCGTGACGGACCAGGTCCTCCACGTGGGCGACGTGAGATACGATCCCAGTTCGCTCGCCATCACGCGCGGCGATGCCGAGGTGAAACTCCCGCCCAAATGCGTAAGGATCCTGGAGGCGATGATGATGCGCCCGGGCCACGTCTTCTCGCGTTCGGAGCTCGAGGTCGCGGCCTGGGGTGAGCCCCTGACCGGGGGAGAAACACTGAGAACCCATATGCACCTCCTCCGGCGCGCGCTCGCGCGGCCCGGCCGTGAGGATCCTGTGGAAACGGTGCACGGCATGGGCTATCGGCTGGTGGCGCGATGAGGCTCGGCCGCAGCCTGCGCACCCGCGTGGCCATCGGCATCGCGTTTCTGGCCTTGGCGACCACGGGGCTGCACGGCGTTCTAATTCTCGCCGCGTTCGAGCGGCTCGAGGATGAGCTGGTCGACTCGATCGTCGCCGAGGAGCTGCAGAAATTCGTGGTCCACCATCGCAATGACCCTTCCCGCGCCCCGCGGGTCTCCGAACGCATGGCGGGATACATCGCGAAGAATCCTTCCGCGCGCTCCTCCCTGCCGCCCTACGTTCGCGAACTGGCCCCGGGGGTGCACGACGTAGTGGTCGACGGGAGAGAGCACCACATCGCACTGCGCGACGAGCCTGAAGGGCGTTTCGTGATGGTCTACGACGTGAGCCACCATGACGCGCGCGAGCGCGACTTCGTGCTGGTCCTGCTGGCGATCATGGCCGCGACTCTGGGCGCTGCCGTGGCGCTCGGGTCCTGGGCCGCGGGCCGCCTGGTTCGGCCCGTGCATGAGCTGGCGCTGCGCGTGGGGCAACTGGGAGCCGGGGAGCCCGGCGCGCCGCTTGCCGGGGACTTTCCCGACGAGGACGTGCGACTCCTGGCGACGGCATTCGACGGCTATCGTCGAAAAGTCGCGGAGTACATCGAGCGCGAGCAGGAGTTCACCGCCAACGTGTCGCACGAGCTGCGCACGCCCCTCACGTCGATTCGCACCAGCTGCGAGCTGGTGCTGCGCGATCCCGGCCTCGCGGGCGATTTGCGCCAGCGCGTGCAGGCGATCGACCGGGCCGCCGAGCGCCTCACGGCGGCCGCGCAGTCGCTGCTCTTTCTCGCTCGTGGCGGCGAAGCTCCGCGCGTGGAGGACGTATCGGTCCGCGAATGCGTCGAGGAGGCCGCGGAACCGGTCCGCGGGCTGTTCGCGCGCAAGGGTCTGGAGCTCGAGGTGAAGATCCATCCGGCCGCCACCGTGCGCACCGACTGGCACGCGCTCTACCTGGTCGCGAGCAACCTGCTTCGCAACGCGGCCCTCTACACCGATCAGGGCGGCGTGCGCATCGACTACCGCGATGGCGGCCTCACCGTCGAGGACTCCGGCCGGGGGATCGACGCGGCCGAGATTCCCCGGGTGATGGAGCGCTTCTACCGCGGCGAATCGGCCGCGGAGCGCGACGGCAGCGGCCTCGGCCTCGCCATCGTGAGGCGCATCTGCGAGAGTTTCGGCTGGCAGCTGGAGATCGCCAGCCTTCCCAGGAGCGGCACGCGCGTCACCGTGCGATTTCCCTTGGTGGCTTGACGAAAAGTTCACGCTGCCGCAACGCTTTCCTGATACCCCCCTGCCTACGCTGACTTCCTGAGCACGGGGCTCGAGCACGCCCCGCGAGGGGAGTCCCGTGTCGAGAAACCTGGCGGCGCTGCCGCGCTTCACGACGCAAGCGCGTGGTGAGTTGCGCAGGGCGTGGATCGAGCCTTTGCTGCTCGCCCTGGTGCTCGCGATCTGGTTCGGCTACGGCCTCGGCGATCGCTCCCTCTGGTCGCCCGACGAGGGGCGCTATGCGGAGATCCCGCGCGCGATGGTTGCGAGCGGCGACTATGTGACGCCGCGGCTGAATGGGGTGAAGTATTTCGAGAAGCCGCCCCTGGTTTACTGGCTCACGGCGGGCTCGATTCGCGCTTTCGGGATGGCCGAATGGGCGCTGCGGCTCTGGCCGGCCCTGTTCGCCGGGCTCGGATGCCTGGTGGTCTATTTTCTCGGGCGCGAGCTGTTCGGCGCCACCGCCGGGCTCCTCTCCGCCGTGGTGCTCGCCACAAGTCCCCTGTACGACATCATGGGCGGAGCGCTCACGCTTGATATGCCGCTCGCGGGCCTGCTCACCGTGGCCTTGGGCGCCTTCCTGCGCGGTCTGCGCGAGCCGTGGGGCGGGGCGGGGCGGGCCGGGGTGGGGGCGGTGGTAGCGGGGCAGGGCCG
>JBKJYC010000123.1:0-5011 GCA_046715885.1 Usitatibacter sp. | reverse complement strand
AAGAAGCAGGCGCTGCACGACATGATGGCGAGCACGGTGGTCGTGCGCTCCGACGCCTCGCCCGAGACGATCCAGTCGGGCGGCGGCACGATGAAGCTCTCGGCCGGCGTGTGGGTCGTCGTGCTGCTCCTGGGGCCGATCCCGGTGATCGGCGTCATGGCCGCGATCTCCATCCCCGCCTATCAGGACTACACCACGCGCGCCTACCTCTCCGAATCCGTGGCGGAGGCGCGCAACGCCCGCACGGCGGTGGAGGCGTACTTCGCCAGCAACCGCCAGTTGCCCGCGAAGCTCGAGGACACCGGCTACCGCTCGACCTCGCAGCACGTGGCGCGAGTGCGGGGGACGTTCACGGGTCCCACCATCGAGATCCGGGCGGAGCCCGCGCCCTCGGTGAGGGCGGCCAAGGGCGGCGCGGTCCTCATGCGCTCGCCCACGGCGCCCGCGGCTTTCGAGTGGACCTGCTCCGGCGACGGCATCCCGAACAAGTTCCTGCCCGCTACCTGCCGCAACTGACGCGCGCCTCCCGCTAGCGGCACTCCTGCGGGACGGCAGCGCGCGGCAGGCCTTCCACGCGGCATTTCCACGCCAGGTACTCGCCGTCGGCCCCTTCGCGCATCTCGGCCGAGAGCACGTCCGCGCCGAACGCCGGGGGCGTCTCGTCCATCGCGGTAGAATATCCGCAAAGGAGTCGAGCCGATGACGACGCTCCACGAGAGCCTGACCCAGTACGCCGCCTATCACCGCGACCGCCGCAACATCGCAACCCACTTCGTCGGCGTCCCGATGATCGTCTTCTCGATCATCCTCGCGATGAACCAGGCGCACTTCGCCCTGGGCTCGATGCAACCCACGCTGGCGGTCTTCGTCAGCATCGCGGCGATCCTCTACTACGTGAGCCTCGACATCGTGCTCGGCCTCACCATGGCCGCCATTCTGCTGCTGATGTGCGCGGGGGCGAGCGAGATCACCGCGCGCACCGACGCGGCTGTTGCTCCGGGCGCTGCGCTCGCCATCTTCGTGGTGGGGTGGGCGCTGCAGTTCTGGGGCCACAGGTTCGAGGGCATGAAGCCGGCTTTCTACGACGACGTGAGGCAGCTCCTGATCGGCCCGCTCTTCGTGCTCGCCGAGGCGTTCTTCCTGTTCGGCGGCAAGCCGGAGTTGCGCCGCTACATCGAGGATCGCGTGGGACCCACCGTCGCGCGCCGCACCCACGCGCCAACCACTACGGCGTGACATGACCTACGCGAGCTTCCGGGACTTCTATCCCTACTACCTCTCCGAGCATCGCAACCGCACCTGCCGCCAGCTGCACTTCGCCGGGAGCACGCTGGTGCTGGCGATCCTCGTCGCGGCGGCCTTCCTGCGCAACCCCTGGCTCCTGCTCCTGGTTCCGGTGGCGGGCTACGGCTTTGCCTGGGTCGGGCACTTCGTCTTCGAGAAGAACCGGCCCGCGACCTTCCAGCACCCGTGGTACAGCTTCCTCGGCGACTGGGTGATGTACTGGCAACTGCTCATCGGAAAGATCCCCTTTGAAGAACGAAACGCTGGAACTGGCCAAAGCGCTGATCGCGCGTAAGTCCGTCACACCCGCCGACGAAGGCTGCCAGCAACTCATCATCGACCGCCTTGCGCCCCTGGGCTTCAAGCCCGAGGTGATGGTTCACGGCGGCGTCACCAACCTCTGGATCCGCCATGGCGTTGCCAAGCCGCTGGTGGTCCTGGCCGGCCATACCGACGTCGTGCCCTCGGGGCCGATCGAGAAGTGGAGCTCGGACCCGTTCGTGCCCACGATCCGCGAGGGCAAGCTCTTCGGGCGCGGCGCCGCGGACATGAAGACCTCGATCGCGGCTTTCGTGACCGCTGCGCAGCGCTTCGTG
The DNA here is from genome assembly GCA_046715885.1 of Usitatibacter sp. Lineage (GTDB taxonomy): Bacteria > Pseudomonadota > Gammaproteobacteria > Burkholderiales > Usitatibacteraceae > Usitatibacter. The sequence continues at coordinate 3,131 of JBKJYC010000123.1, read as the reverse complement.
GCCGCGCATCCCGAGCATCCCGGCTCGGTCGCGTTGCTGATCACCTCCGACGAGGAAGGGCCGTCGGTGGACGGCACGGTGCGCGTGGTCGAGGAGCTCAAGCGCCGCAACGAGAGCATCGACTACTGCATCGTCGGCGAGCCCTCCTCGGCGAAGGTCTTCGGCGACACCATCAAGAACGGGCGCCGCGGCTCGCTCACCGGGCGCCTGACCGTCCACGGCGTGCAGGGTCACGTCGCCTACCCCGAGCGCACGAAGAACCCGGTCCACCTCGCCGCCCCGGCGCTGGCCGAGCTCTCGCAGGCGAAGTGGGACGACGGCAACAGCTATTTCCCGCCGACCACGTTCCAGATCTCCAACATCCACGCCGGCACCGGTGCCCAGAACATCGTCCCGGGGGCACTGCAGGTGGACTTCAACTTCCGCTTCTCCACCGAGAGCACGCCCGGCTCGCTCGAGGCGCGGGTGAAGGAGATCCTGGAGCGCCACGGCCTGGAGTGGGACATCGCCTGGACGCTGGGCGGCAGGCCGTTCCTCACCGAGCGCGGGCCCCTCGTCGACACGCTGACCGAGGTGGTGAAGCGGGTCTCGGGCGTCACCCCCGACATCAACTGCACCGGCGGCACGTCCGACGGGCGCTTCATCTTCGACATCTGCCCGCAGGTGGCGGAGTTCGGGCCGGTGAACCGCTCGATCCACAAGGTGAACGAGGCAGTGGCGCTGGAGGAGATCGAGCCGCTCGCCGAGGTGTACCGGCTCGCCCTCGAAGCGCTCCTCCTCCCCGCGGTGGCGTCCTGACCGTCAGCGAACTGCTCGACGAAGCGATCGCGCGCCTCGAGAAGGCGCGCGTCTCGTTCGGGCACGGCACCACCAACGTCCTCGACGAGTCCGTGTGGCTGCTGCTGCATGCGCTGCGCCTGCCGCTGGATTCGCTCAACGAGCACCTTTCCGACGTGCCCTCCGCGGCGAAGGTGAAGTCCTTCCGCGCGCTGGTCGAGCGGCGCATCGCCACGCGCAAGCCCGCCGCCTACCTCCTCAAGGAGGCCTGGCTGGGCGAGCACCGGTTCTACGTCGACGAGCGCGTCATCGTGCCGCGCTCCTTCATCGCCGAATGGATGCAGCCACGGCGCTGGGACCAGATGCCGGTCTTCTTCGGGCACCCGAACCGCGCCGAGGTGAAGTCGGCGCTGGACCTGTGCACCGGCTCGGGATGCCTCGCCGTCCTGCTGGCGCTGATGTTCCCCGAGGCCCAGGTCGACGGCGCCGACATCGCCGCCGAAGCCCTCGAGGTCGCGAAGCGCAACGTGCTCGACTACAACCTCGGCCGGCGCGTGCGCCTCGTGCGCTCGAACCTGTTCGCGGCGCTGGGCGAGCGCAGCTACGACCTGATCGTCTCGAACCCGCCGTACGTGAAGGCCGCGTCGATGAGGAAGCTGCCGCTGGAGTACTAGGCCGAGCCGGAGCTGGCGCTCGCGAGCGGGCGCGACGGCCTCGACCACACGCGCGCGATCCTGCGCGAGGCGCACCGTCACCTGAACCCGGGCGGCACGCTGGTGGTCGAGATCGGGCACAACCGGCGTGCTCTCGAGCGTGCGTTTCCGCGCCTGCCGTTCGAGTGGCCGGAGACGAGCGCGGGACCGGGATACGTCTTCACGCTGAGGCGCGAGGACCTGGTATCCGGGGGCTGACCGGGCGGGAAAGCGCCGGGGCTGAAGCGGCTGCGGCCCTAACCCTTCTTGCCCGCTTCGTAGCGCGCCTTGGCTTCGGCATTGGGCGGATAAAGCCCCGGCAGCGGCACGCCCTTGTCCACCTCGGCCATGATCCAGGCCTCGAGCCGTTCCTGCTCCGGCGCCGTGGCGACGATGTCGTCGAGAAGCGCCGCGGGAATCAGCACGGCACCGTCCTCGTCCACGACCACGACGTCGTCGGGGAACACCGCGACGCCCCCGCAGCCGATGGGCTCCTGCCAGTTCACGAAGGTGAGGCCCGCGACCGAAGGCGGGGCCGCCGCTCCCTGGCACCACACCGGCAGCCCGGTGCCGAGCACGCCCTGCAGGTCGCGAACCACGCCGTCGGTGACGAGGCCCGCCACGCCTTTCTTCGCCATGCGCGCGCAGAGGATGTCCCCGAAGATGCCCGCATCGGTCACGCCGCGCGCGTCCGCCACGACGATGCAGCCTTCGGGCATCGCCTCGATGGCCGCGCGCGTCGAGATCGGCTTGGACCACGATTCCGGCGTGGCGAGGTCCTCGCGCGCCGGCACGAAGCGCAGCGTGAACGCGGGTCCGACGAGGCGCGGCTGGCCGGGGCGGATCGGGCGCGTGCCGCGCATCCAGACGTTTCTCAGGCCCTTCTTCAGTAGCAGCGTGGTCAGGGTGGCGGTGGTGACCTTGGACAGCGTTTCGACGACTTTGCGATCGGGCATGGCGGTTTTTCCGTGGGGTGGCGAGTTGTTCTAGGCGGTGTCGTCCGGTGCCAGCAGGACGTCGAGCATGCGCTTCGGATTCACGATGAAATCGTGCATCACGCGGAAGTGCTCGGTGTCGCGGTACTCGAGGCGCTCGATGCCTTCCTGCGAGCACGAGTAGATCCAGGCGTCGGGATACGCCATCAGGATGGGCGAATGCGTCGCGATGATGAACTGCGAATCGGCGTCGACGAGGTCGTGGATGCGGGTGAGAGCGGCGAGCTGGCGCTGCGGCGAAAGGGCCGCCTCGGGCTCGTCGAGGAGGTACAGGCCGTTGCCGCCGAAGCGGTTCATGATCAGCGCCATGAAGGACTCGCCATGCGACTGCGCGTGGAGCGACCGGTCCCCATAGGAATGCGCCACGCCGAGGTCGTCGATCACGGTGGCGACGTTGAAGAAGCTCTCCGCCCGGAAGAAGAAGCCGTCCTTGGCGCGGCGCACGCCCTTGCCGATGCGGATGAACTCGTGCAGGGAAGAATGCGAGCCGCGGGTCTCGAAGCGGAAGTTCTTCGTCCCGCCCTCCGCGTTGAACCCCGAGGCGATCGCGATGGCCTCCAGGAGCGTGGATTTGCCGGTGCCGTTCTCTCCGACGATGAAGGTCACGCGGGGATGCAGCTCGAGCACTTCGAGGGCGCGGATCGCGGGCAGTGAAAAGGGATACTCC
>JBKJYC010000122.1:0-4753 GCA_046715885.1 Usitatibacter sp. | reverse complement strand
CGGCAGGGCCTGCGCGGTGTCCGCATTGGCGACAGTCATCTGGATGGCCACTTTCGGATCGCCGTTGTTGCGGATGAATTCGATGCGCTCATCCTTGGAGAGCTGGTTCAGCGACTTCTGCACGTCGCGCGTCTTGATCACGGCCCGGGTCTCGCTCTCCACCAGGCCGTCCTTGCCGGTCGTCGGCGCGCCTTCCTGCAGGACCGTCTTGATGAAAGCACCCGACTGCGAAAGCAGCTTCTGCTCGATCAGCGCGTAGTTCTTGTTGAGTGAGGCCTTGTCGATGTACATGGCCAGCACCTTCTCGACCAGCTGGCGCCTGGCATCGGCACGCGCCTCGGCCTGCGCGGCGCCGGCGTCGCCGTTGAAGCGGGGATCCTTGGGATCCACGAGGCCCAGCGCGCTCACGGTGACGAAGCCGGCCTCCTGGGGTGGATCGCCCGCCATGGCGGGAACGGCCGCGGGTGCCTTGGCGAGAGCCGGTGCCGTCGCGGGCGCTGCGATCTGCTGCGAGGGCGCGGGCGCGCCGCGTTCCTTCCCCATGACGAGGTAAGCGCCGATCCCCGCGACCGCGAGCAGCGCGAGCCCGGCCAACGTCGCCACGAGCGCCTTGTTCGAACCCGCCTTGGATGCCGCGGCGGGCGGGGCCGGCGTGACGATTTCGCCAGGGGGCGGGTCCGCCCAGCCAGCGGACGCAGGTGCGGGGGGCGGTGCGGGCGGCGGAGGTGGTTGGCGCGCAGGCGCGGGCGGAACCGTCGCGTTGATGAGGGTAGGTTCCGTGCGATTGACCGCGGGCGCGGCTGTCACGGCGCCGTGGATCGCGGCGGCGAATTCGGCCGCGGTCTGGTAGCGCTGGTCCGGGCTCTTGGCGATCGCCTTCTTCATGACCTCGTCGAAGGCCCCAGGCAAGCCGACATTCAAGGTCGAGGGTGCCAGCGGCTCCTCCTGCAGCACCTTGTACATGATGGTCGTCGTGGTGCCGGTGAACGGCTTCTCCCCGGTGAGGAACTGGTACAGGACGACGCCGCACGAAAAGAGGTCGCTGCGGCCGTCCACGGGCTGGCCCAGGAACTGCTCGGGCGACATGTACGACGGCGTGCCCATCACGGCGCCCGCCTGCGTGAGCTCCGATTTCTCGACGCGGGCGATGCCGAAGTCCGCGACCTTGACGCGGCCGTCGTCGAGCACGATGAGGTTGGCGGGCTTGATGTCCCGGTGGGTCACGCCGTTGGCGTGCGCATGGCCCAGCGCCGCGAGGATCTCCCCCATGAGGCGCGCCACGTCGGGCAGCGAGAAACGCTCGTCGGCCTCGAAGTAGTCGCGCAGCTCGCGGCCCTTGACGAACTCCATGGCGATGAACGCCACCTTCCGGTTGGCGTCGGCGATGGTGCTGGGCGAGGCGACCATCGTGTGGTCGTCCTCGGGGACGGCTTCGCCGTACTCGTAGACCGCGACGATGCCCGGGTGGTTCAAGCGCCCGGCCGACTGCGCCTCCCGCTTGAAGCGCGCCAGCACCTCGGCCGCCTCCTTGGAGACGAGCTGCTGCGGGCGGATGGTCTTGATGGCGACCGTGCGCTCGAGGAAGGGATCGAAGCCCTCGTAGACAATCCCCATCGCGCCCTTGCCGAGCTCGCGGCGAATGACGTACTTCCCGAGCTTGCTGATGCCGACGGGCATGTCCGCTCCGATTGCCTGCGCGCCCGGTTACTTGTACTTCGAGTCGATGTCGTAGACCGCGGTCTGGACCAGGCGCTGCACCATGGTGTCGAGGCCCACGCCGCCCTTGGCGCCTTCGGATACGCCCAGGACGCTGCTCTGGGTCTTTCCCACTTCCATCTTGAGCTCTTTGTAGCCCTGCGCGACCTGCTCGGTGGTGTTGGCGTCCATGATCTTGTAGCGCATGCCGATCAGCCAGACGCCGGTCGAATCCTGGGTCTGCACCGACCCCGTCACCTGGCCCGCGGCCTGCGCCCCGGCGCCGCGGCCGAACGAGGACAGCAAGCCGCCGATGGCGCGCCCGTCGAAGCCGGACTTGTTCTCGGCGATCTGCTCGGCCTTGAGGATGTCGAACTTCACGATCCACTTGGTGGTCTTCAGCTTCCCGATCTTCATCGTCTTGCGCGCGGTATCGACGTCGCCTAGGTTGTAGGCGAGCTCGATCTCCTTCATCAGCGGGCCGAGGTTGGTGCGTTCCAGCACCGGGAAGTTGGCGTTGGAGAGCTCCAGCTCGCCGAAGTCGGCGATGTTGTTGGGCAGGAAGCGCTGGGTGAAGGTGGCGTTGTTGCTCTTGATCTCGCCGGGAATGACCACCAGCGCGGGGCCCCGCTTGGACTTGTTCGCGTACTCGACCTCCCTGTAGGCGGCCTCATCCGCGGCGGCGTTCGCCTTGTTGGAGGTCGAGCTGCCCTTGGTCGGCGAGGGGTTGCCGAAGGTGGGCTGCGCATGGGCCGGCGCGGCGGCGGCGAGCAGGATCACCGCGGCCATCGCGACGGCTTTGCCCGGACGGAAAGGGGGGGTCTTCATCATGGCAGTGGTCCTCTGGGTAGGAGTTGAACGGAGCGCCGGGCGCTGCGGCTAGCGCACGCCTGCGGCGCGGCAATAATCACTATACAGCCGGGCCACGATCTCATCGGCCCGCTCGTTGATCAGGGTAAGCGCCATGCCCGAGACGTCTTGACCGGCGAAGCTCGCGTTCTCGGCGGTGGCCTGCGAGATCATCCGGCCGTTGGCGCCCGTCAGCGTGAAGTTCATGCCCACGTTCACCTGGTTCACGTTGATCACCGCGTTGCGGCCCGCCTGCGTGGTGATCAATCCCTTCAGGATGTACTGCGCGGCGAGGCGCTTCGACGCGCTGATGGCGGCGTCGGGGTCGTTCTTGAAATAGGCATCCATCTCGGCCTGCGCCACCTGCTGCGTGATCTCGGCCTGGGTGTAGGTCCTGAGGCCCATCGCGCGCAGGCGGGAGTTGATGGCGTCGAAGTGCGGGCTGAAGGCGCCCTGGCTGGCGTTGATCCTGCCGTTGCGGCTCTCGCCGATGAGGACCACGATCTTCTGGTTCTTGATCTTGTCGCGGCAGGGCGTCTGCAGCAGGGCCCGCACCTTGCCCTGGCGCTCGGCCTCCTGCTCCTTTTCCGCCTTGTCTTCGTTGGAAAACTTGAAGCCTTGCGCGTGCGCGGGGCTCGCGACAAGCACGAACAGGAGGGCGAGGAGGAAGCGCGACACCATTGGGGTGGGCCAGTTCGGAAAGGGTGGGAATCGTGGATTCGAGCAAGGGCCGTAAATTCAACGGCCTGCGGACGATTATTTGGCCCGCTGCCACCCCTGTCAAGCGACGTTTCCCGCCTCCGGAAGCACGAATTTTGCGTCATCCGGACAAGGGAGGGCACCTTGCGGCGCCCCTTTGTGCTTGCGCGTGGGCCCTAGACGAGCGATGCCACCTTCTTGCGCGCGTGCTGCGCATCGGCGGCGTGCTGCGCCGCATACGCCTGGTGGGCGGCGGCCTCCGCTTCGCCCACCTTGATCGGCAGTCCGAGGTCCATCAGCACCGACCCCAGCGCCGATAGGCACAGCATCACGTTGTCGGGTCGGCACGAGTAGCCCATCAACCCGAAGCGCCAGATCTTGCCCTTGAGCGGCCCCAGGCCGGCGCCGATCTCGAGGGAGAACTCGCCCAGCAGCGTCCTGCGAACGAGCTCCTCGTCCACGCCCGCCGGGCAGAACACCGCGTTCATCTGCGGCAGGCGATGCGGCTCGTCGACGAGGAACTGCAGGCCCATCGCCTCCAGCCCCGCCTTCAGCGCGAGGTGATGGCGTCGGTGGCGGGCCCAGGCGTTGTCGAGGCCTTCGTCCTTGATCAGGAGCAGCGCCTCGTGCAGCGCGAAGAGCGAGTTGGTGGGCGCCGTGTGGTGATACGTGCGCGTGGTCGCACCCCAGTAGCCCAGGAGCAGGTTCATGTCCATGAACCAGCAGTGGATCTTGTCCTTGCGCGCCTTCACGCGCTCGACCACGCGCTCCGAGAAGGAAACGGGAGACAGCCCGGGCGTGCACGACAGGCACTTCTGGCTCGCCGAGTAGATCGCGTCCACGTTCCAGTCGTCCACGCGCACCGGCGTGCCCGCGAGCGAGGTGACGGCGTCCACGATGGTGAGCGCGCCGTACTTGTGGGCAAGCTGCACCAGGACCTTGGCGTCCGATTGCGCGCCCGTGGAGGTCTCGGCGTGCACGAAGGCGACGAACTTCACGTCGCGCTCACGCTTGAGCGCTTCCTCGACCTTGTGCGGGTCGACGGGCTTGCCCCACTCGTCGTCGATCACCACGGGCACGCCGCCGCAGCGCTCGACGTTCTCCAGCATCCGCCCGCCGAAGACGCCGTTGCGGCAGACGATCACCTTGTCGCCCGGGGCCACCATGTTCACGAAGCAGTACTCCATGCCGACGGAGCCGGGGCCCGAGATCGGGAAGGTGAGCGCGTTGTCGGTCTGGTATGCGTAGCGCAGCAGGGACTTCAGCTCCTCCATCATCTCGATGAACACCGGATCGAGGTAGCCGATCGCAGGCTGGCTCATGGTGGTGAGCACGCGCGGGTGGATTTCCGTGGGCCCCGGCCCCATCAGCGTGCGCTGCGGCGGATGGAAGGACGTGATCTTCTTGGTGGGACCGGTCTGCTTGATGGTCATCGGCTTTCCTGGGGCGTCGCGCGCGGGGCGCGGGACAGGGGATGGACGGGCGCGGCCTCGGGGGCCTCGACGGCCGG
>JBKJYC010000121.1:0-3227 GCA_046715885.1 Usitatibacter sp. | reverse complement strand
GAGCGGCCCTTTTCATTCTGGGCTGCGCGCTCGGCGCGTGCGTCCACGCGCAGCCGCTGGCGGTCGTGACCACGACGTCCGACTTGCGCAGCCTGGTGGAGATCGTGGGCGGGGATCGCGTGGCGGTGACGAGCCTCGCGCCGCCCGCGATGAACGCGGAGGAGTACCAGCCCAAGCCCGGCGACCTCGGGCGCCTGAAGGACGCGCGGCTGGTCGTGCGCGTGGGCGCGGACTACGACCTCTGGCTCGACCGGCTGCTGCGGCAGGCGAACAATCCCGCCCTGGTCCGGGGCGGTGCGGGGTATGTCGATGCCTCTTTCGGCATCGCATTGCTGGAAGTTCGCGGCGCCGCCGTGGGCGCGCAGTCCGGGCATGCGCACGGCAGCGGCAACCCGCACTACTGGCTCGATCCGGCGAACTCCGAGATCATCACCGCCTTCATCCTCGAGGCGCTGGCGCGGGTCGATCCCCCGAACTCGAAGCTCTACGAAGCGCGGCGGCTGGTGTACCTGGAGCGGCTGGCGGCGAAGCTGCGCGAGTGGGATGCCGCATTGTCGCGCGTGCAGGGACGGCCGATGCTCGCGTATCACAACAGTTGGGCGTATCTCGCGCGGCGCTTTCGCCTCCAGGTCGCGGGCACGATCGAGCCGCGCGCGGGCATTCCGCCGAGCCCGGCGCACCTGGCCGCGCTGCTGCGAAAGGTGACCGCGGAGAAGATCGAGGTGATCGTGCGCCAGCCCTTCGAGCCGGAAAGGTACCCCGCCTTCCTCGCGGCCAGGTCCGGGGCGCGCGTCGTGGTGCTCGCAGCGTCGGTGGGCACGGTACCGGAGGCCCCGGATTACCTCGCACTCTTCGACTACAACGTGAAGCAGCTCGCCGCCGCATGGCCGACGCGCTAGCCCTGCTCTGGGTTCCTTTCCTGGCGGCGGTAGTGCTGGTCGCGATCCACACGTACTTCGGGATCCAGGTCCTCACGCGCAATATCGTGTTCGTCGACCTGGCGCTGGCCCAGATCGCCGCGCTCGGCGCGACGGTGGCGTTCATGCTGGGACATCCGGCGCAGGGAACCGCGAGCTACGCGTATTCGCTCGCCTTCACGCTCGTGGCCGCGCTGCTGCTCGCCTTCTCGCGCCAGTGGGCCGGGCGGATCTCGCAGGAAGCGTTCATCGGCGTGATCTACGTGGTCGCGGCGGCGGCCGCGTTCCTGCTCGTGGACAAAGCCCCGCAGGGCGCCGAGCACATCAAGCAGATCCTTACCGGCAGCATCCTCACCATCGGCTGGGAGGACCTGGCCGCCATCGCGATCCTGTATGCGGCCATCGGCGCCGTCCACGCAGCTCTGGGCGGGCGCATCGCCCGGGGCTCCTGGGGATGGGACTTCTTCTTCTACGCGACCTTCGGGCTCGTCGTCACCAGCTCGGTGGCCCTGGCGGGCGTGTTGCTGGTCTTCTCGTTCCTCATCATTCCGGCGGCCATCGGCCTGCTGTTCGCGGACCGGCTCGGACGCCAGCTCGCGATCGGCTGGGCGGCGGGATGCGCCGCGAGCCTGGTCGGCCTGCTGGCGTCGTACGCGTGGGACCTGCCCACCGGCGCCGCGATGGTCTGCGTCTTTGGGCTCGCATTGGCCGTCGCGGGAATCGTGAAGCTCCGGCTGCGCTGGCGAAAGGCGCGCTACGCCGCGGCGCTCGTGGTCGCGATTTCCGGCGCGTGGCTGATGGTCGCGCCCCATGCGGACCAGCCGCTCCTGGACGGCCTCGAGCACGGGCTTCCCGGGGTGCGGTCCGCCTATATGCGCGACGCGGAGCTCGCGGCGTACAAGGACGCGCACGAGCAGGCGGAGCGCTACCGCCGCGAGGCCGACCAGCTGAACGAGCGCGAGTCCCGCAGCCGCTGGCAAGGCCGGGTCCTGGACGAGATGGAGGTGCGGCGCATCTCCTCCTTCCTCAAGTCCTATGGCGAGATGCGCAAGGGCGAGCAGTTCGTGATGCGCGAGGTCCGCTCCCGGGCGCGCGAGCGCGTTCGCTGGTATCTGGGCGGCGCCCTCGTCGTCCTCGGAATCGGAATCGCTTTATTGGGCAGAATGAGGGGATGAAAGCCAAAGGCCCTCTGTCGGACCTCAAGGTGGTCGAGCTGGGCACCCTCATCGCGGGTCCGTATTGCGCGCGCCTGCTGGGGGAATTCGGCGCGCATGTCACCAAGGTGGAGACGCCCGGCGAGGGCGACCCGCTGCGCAAGTGGCGCAAGCTCCACGAAGGCAACTCGCTCTGGTGGTACGCCCAGGCGCGCAACAAGAAATCCATGGCGATCAACCTGAAGGCGCCCGAGGGCCAGGAGATCGTCCGCAAGCTCGCGGCCAACGCCGATATCGTGGTGGAGAACTTTCGTCCCGGCACGCTGGAGAAGTGGAACCTCGGCTACGACCGGCTCGCGCGGGAGAACCCGCGCCTCATCATGGTGAGGCTCTCCGGCTTCGGGCAGACCGGGCCGTACAAGGACCAGCCGGGCTTCGGCGCCATCGGCGAGTCCATGGGCGGGATGCGCTACATCACCGGCTATCCCGACCGCGCTCCCGTGCGCGTGGGCATCTCCATCGGCGATTCGCTCGCGGCCATGTTCGGCGTGATCGGTGCCTTGATGGCCGTGCACCACCGCGAGAAGTCCGGCAAAGGGCAGGTCGTGGACGTCGCGCTCTACGAAGCGGTGTTCGCGATGATGGAGTCGATGCTTCCGGAGTATGGCCACGATGCCTCCGTGCGCGAGCGCACCGGCGCTTCTCTGCCCGGCATCGTTCCGTCCAACACCTACCGGTGCAAGGACGGGAAGTACGTCGTGATCGGCGCCAATGCCGACTCGATCTTCAAGCGCATGATGAAAGCCATCGGCCGCGACGACCTCGCCGGCGATGCCGCGCTCGCGGACAACGCCGGGCGCGTGAAGCAGACCGCGATGCTGGACGATGCCATCGGCACCTGGGCCTGCGCAGTAACGCTCGACGATGCGCTCGCGGTGCTCGCCAAGGCGGAGGTCCCCTCGGGACGCATCTACTCCATCGCGGACATCGCGAAGGACATGCACTACCAGGCGCGCTGGATGATCGAGAAGCACAGGCTGGGCGATCGCGAGCTGCTGCTGCCCGGCATCGTGCCCAGGCTCTCGGAGACACCCGGCGCCACCCAGTGGATCGGCCCGAAGCTGGGCGAGCACACGCGCGAGATCCTCGAGGAGCT
>JBKJYC010000120.1:0-7754 GCA_046715885.1 Usitatibacter sp. | reverse complement strand
ATCCTGGAATGCTCGCCGCAGGACTGGGACCGCAGCTTCGAACTCAACGTGCGCAGCATGTTCGTGATGGTAAAAGCCATGCTGCCCAAAATGATCGAGCGCGGCGGCGGCGTCATCCTTAACATGGCCTCCGTGCTGGGCGCCCAGAAGGCCGCCCCCAATCGCCTCGCCTACGCCGCGAGCAAGGCGGCTGTGGCGGGGTTCACGCGGGCGCTCGCGATCGACCACGTGAAGCAGGGCATCCGGGTCAATTGCGTCTGCCCGGGCACGGTGGATACTCCCTCCCTCGGCGATCGCATCAATGCGTTCGCCGACCCGGTGCAGGCGCGCAAGGATTTCGTCGCGCGCCAGCCCATGGGTCGGCTCGCCGCGGCCGAGGAAATCGCCGACACGTTTGTCTACCTCGTCTCGGACGAATACTCCTTCAAGACGGGACAGGCGGTGTACGTCGATGGCGGAATGAGCCTGTAGCGGGCCCTTTGGGCGCGGCGCCAAGGGCCTATAATCAAGTTCGCACAGGCTCGCCGCAGCGCGCCGCGCTGCGTTCGACCGACCGGGTCGAGCGGCTCTCGACGCAGATTCATACCCGGGGGAGAACTCATGAAGCAATTCTTGCTGGGCCTTGCCGTTTGCATCGCGGCTTCGGTCGCAACCCGCGCCCTGGCGGACGATCCGCCCACTCCCACTAGCGCCAAGGGCTTCGAGATCGTCTCGATCGAGCAGGCGCGCGCCCTGATGGGAACTGCCCAGTTCTACGACATGCGTTCCGCGGTCAACTACGGCAAGGGCCACTTGAAAGGGGCCATTGCGCTGCCCTACGACCAGAAAAGCGAGAAGAACGAGAATTTCGACGCCTCGCAGGACAAGTTCGCCATGAACAAGCTTCCCCAGGAGAAGTCCGCGGCCATCGTGTTCTACAGCGACGGCCCGACAGGATGGAAATCCTACAAGGCGGCGGTCCTGGCTTCCCGTGCCGGGTACACGAATGTGAAATGGATGCGTGAGGGCACGGCCGGCTGGATTGCCAAACGCCTGCCCCTGGAATGACGGCGGCAGCGCCCTGCGGGCGCGACCCGTGAGGCACGCATTTTTTGGGGCTGCCGTGGATGCCCAGATCGTCGCGCTGGGCACAGCCTTCCTTCTGCTCGCGCTCGGGGCTCTGGCGGCGATCTGGCTGTTCGTCGGGTCGGCTTCGAAGGAAAACGCCTCCGCCCTGCGGCTGGAGAAAGCGATCGCCCAGCTTCAAATCCTGCTGCGCGGCCTGAACGAAGTGGTCGTGACGCAAGGCTCGACCGACTCCCGCACGCTGGTGAAAACCTCCTCGCGGGAATTCGAGCAGCTTCGCCAGCGGCTGGTCACGCACGAGGACGCGAAGCTGCTCTCGGGATGGGAGGGTATCGAGAAAAAGATCGGCAAGCTGATAGGCGAGCAGAGCAACGTCTCGTTCGATGAGGACGCGCTGATCGTCCTGGGGAAGATCTCTTCGGATGTCGAAAAAGTGGTCGCGGCTTCGACCGCGCGGGCCGAAGCGCAGCGCGCGCAGGCGGGGGATGCGGAGCGCCAGGCCGGCATCGTCATCGTGAGCGCCGCCACGTTGATGGTGCTTGGCACTCTGGCGATCTTGATGGGCTTTCATCGCAACGTAACCCGCCCGGTCGCGACCGCCGTTGCCTTCGCCAGCCGGGTGGCCGAGGGCGACCTCACCGCACGCGTCGAATCGAACCAGCGTGGACAGGCCGGGCGCCTCATGCGGACCATGCGCGAAATGAGCGCGAAGCTGGGCGCGATCGTCGCCGAGATCCGCCACGGAACCGAAGCGATCGACGAGGCAGCCGTCCAACTCTCCTTCGGTAACCGGGACCTGTCCCGGCGCACGGAGAGCCAGGCAACCGCGCTCGAAGAGACCGCGTCGAGCATGGAGGAACTGAGCTCCGCCGTCGCGGAAACCGCCTCCAACGCGAGGCTCGCCAGTGAAAAAGCGGGGAAAGCGCGCGCCACGGCGGCTCAGGGCGGCGAGGCGGTGCAGAAGTTCCTGGGCAAGATGGAGTCGATCCAGGCGGGTTCCCGGCGCATGTCGGAAATCATTGGGTTGATCGACGCCATCGCCTTCCAGACCAATATCCTCGCCTTGAACGCAGCGGTCGAGGCGGCGCGCGCCGGCGAACATGGCCGCGGCTTCGCGGTGGTTGCGGCGGAGGTCCGCGCTCTGTCCCAGCGCACCGCGACGGCGGCCAAGGAAATCACGGTCCTGATCCAGGGGTCGTCCGAGCAGGTGGAGGACGGAGGCAGGTTGGTCGAATCGACCCGGAAAATCGTGCGCGACATCGAATTGTCGATCGACGAAGTGTCGCGCCTGGTGCAGGCGATCAGCCATGCAACCGAAGAACAGACGTCCGGTATTCGCCAGGTGAGCGGCGCCATCGTGCAGATGGAACGAACGGTCCAGGAGAACGCCGCCCTGGTGGAGCGCACTGGGCTGGCCTCCGGGGCGCTGACGGAGCAAGCGGGCTCGCTCAAGCAGGCCGTGGCGGTCTTCAAGCTCGACGCGGATGATGCCCCCGTTGCGGCGGCCGGGAGCGCCGCGGAGTCGCTCGAGCGCATGCGGGCGTTCGACACGCCGCGCGCCGCGCCTCGCCTGTCGCTCGAAGCCGCCGTGAAGCCGAGGGGTCCCCTTGCGCCGGGTGGCAGGAAAGGGCGCTGAACACGCCGCGTCGACTGCCTTCGGCAAGCGTCGAGCTGCCGCCGCGAAGTAGAATCGAGGCGTTCCCCGAGCCGGCTCAGGCGAACCTTGCGTTCGTGACGAATACTGTTGCCGTGCCGATGTCGGCTCGAACCTTTGAGGAGAGGTGATGAAACTGTTGCGCTACGGCGCCCCTGGCCGCGAGAAGCCCGGCCTGCTCGACGCGGAAGGCAACATCCGCGACCTCTCGAAGGTCATCGTGCAGATCGACGACGCGATGTTGTCGCCGCGCAACCTCGCGCGGCTCTCGCGCATCAAGCCGGAGACCCTGCCGGTCGTGAAGTCCAAGCCGCGGCTGGGCGTGCCCTATGCGGGCATCACCAAGTTCGTCGCCGTGGGCCTGAATTTCTCCGACCACGCGGCCGAGTCGAACATGCCGATCCCGAAGGAGCCCATCCTCTTCATGAAGGCGACCACCTGCCTCTCGGGCCCGAACGACGACATCATCCAGCCCAAGGGCTCGACCAAGCTCGACTGGGAAGTGGAGCTGGGCGTCGTGATCGGCACCAAAGCGCAGTACGTTCCCGAGAACCGCGCGCTCGACTATGTCGCCGGTTATTGCGTGGTCAACGACGTTTCCGAGCGCGAATTCCAGCTCGAGCGTGGCAGCCAGTGGGACCGCGGCAAGGGCTGCGACACCTTCGGCCCGGTGGGCCCGTACCTGGTCACCACCGACGAGCTCGCCGATCCACAGGGCCTGGACATGTGGCTCGACGTGAACGCAGCGAAGCGCCAGCGTGGAAACACGCGCACGATGATCTTCGGCTGTGCCCACCTCGTCTCCTACATCAGCCAATTCATGACGCTGCTCCCCGGCGACATCATCACCACCGGCACGCCGCCCGGCGTGGGCCTGGGCATGAAGCCCGCACCTGTCTTCCTCAAGCCCGGCGACGTCGTGACGCTGGGCATCGAAGGCCTGGGGGAGCAGCGCCAGCGCGTCGTCGCCTGGCCGGGCAAAAGCTGATGGCAACCCGCGTCGCGCACGCGCGGCTGCGCGAGTGGGCGCAGTCGGCGCTTCGCGCGGTCGGCGTGCCACAGGCCGATGCCGAGCTCGTCGCCGGTTCCCTCGTGCAGACGAGCCTCTGGGGCGTCGACTCGCACGGCATCCTGCGTCTCACGCACTACCTGCGCCGCATGTCCCTGGGCTCCGTGGTCGCGCACGCGCAGCCCATCGTCCGGCGCACCGGTCCCGTCACCGCACAAATCGACGGCATGGACGGCCTGGGAATCCTGCACGCGATGCGCGCCATGGAGATCGCCATGGACATGGCGCGCGCGAGCGGCGTGGGCGTGGTCGGCGTGAGCGATTCCAGCCATTGCGGCGCCATGGGCCTCTACACCCGCGCGGCCGCGAAGGCCAGGCTCCTCGGCATCGCGATGACGCACTCCAGCTCGGTCGTGGCGCCCCACGGCGGCAAGGAGAAGTTCTTCGGCACCAATCCCCTGTCGATCGCGTTCCCGCGCGCGCACGGCGAGCCGATCTGCCTCGACATGGCCACCGCCCAGGTGGCGTGGAACAAGGTGCTGAACGCGCGCATCGAGAACGTGCCCCTGGAGCCGGGCCTCACCATCGACGCGCGCGGAACGCCAACCACCGACCCGCACCAGGCCGCGGCACTCATCCCGCTCGGCGGAGAGACATACGGTTACAAGGGGTACGGCCTCGCCTTCATGATCGAGCTGCTCTGCGGCGCGCTGAACGGCATGACCTACGGCCCGCACGTCACCCCGATGTACGAGGAGCTCGACCGTCCGCGCAAGATCGGCCACCTGCTGATCGCCATCGACCCGAAGCGTTTCGCGGGCGCGGCGACGATGGAGGCCACCGCCGAGGCGATGATCGAGGAGCTGCGCGGCAAAGGCGACATCCTGTTCCCCGGCGAGCCCGAGATCCTCGAGGACGCGCGCCGGCGCGCCGACGGCATCCCGATCGAGGCCGCCGCGCTCGCCGACATGAATGCCTGGTCCGAGAAGCTCGGCCTGCAATCCCTCACCACTTCCGAAGCCGCCGCATGAAGCCCGATCTCCTGATGGTTGGACCGATGTTCAAGCCCACGCAGGCCGCCCTCGAGGCCGCCTACACCACCCACAAGCTCTGGGAGGCGCCCGATCGCGAGGCCTTCCTCGCCTCCCTCGCCCCGAAGATCGACGCCGCCGCGACCACCGGCTCGCGCGGCATGGACGACGCGACGATGGCCAGGCTCCCGAAGCTGAAGCTGATCTCGCATTTCGGCGTGGGCGTCGATTCACTCGACGTGGATGCGGCGAAGCGGCGCGGCATCACCATCTGCAATACACCCGACGTGCTGACCGAAGATGTCGCCGACGTGGCCCTGGCCCTGCTCCTCGCCGCGGTGCGCAGGGTTCCGCAGGGCGATCGCTACGTGCGCGAAGGGCAATGGCAGAAAGGCCCGATGCCCCTCACGCAGAGCGTGCAGGGAAAGACCGCGGGCATCATCGGCCTGGGGCGCATCGGCAAGGCGATCGCGAAGCGTTGCGAGGCGTTCAACCTGAAGGTGGCCTACCAGGGCCGCAGCAAGCAGGCCGGCGTGCCGTATGCGTATTTCGCGGACCCGCTCTCCCTGGCGCATGAGTGCGACATCCTGATCATCGCCGCGCCTGGCGGCGAGGCGACGCGCGGCCTGGTGAGCCGCGAGGTGATGGAGGCCCTCGGCCCGCAGGGAACGGTGGTCAACATCGCGCGCGGCTCGCTGATCGACGAGGCGGCGATGGTCGAGGCCCTGAAGAGCGGCAAGCTGGGTGCGGCAGGGCTCGATGTCTTCGAGAAGGAGCCGAACGTCCCCGATGCGATGCTCGCACTCGAAAACGTCGTCGTCCAGCCGCACGTGGGCAGCGCCACGGTCCCGACACGCACCGCGATGGGCCAGCTGGTGATCGACAACCTCGCGGCGTACTTCGCCGGCAAGCCCCTCAAGACGCCCTACTCCTAGACCGGCGGAGGCTCGTCGCGCGTCACGCGCCGGATGGCACCCGCGCCCTCCTCGAGCGCGCTCTCGGCCTGCTCCAGGCCCACGCCTAGCTTCGACATCACGATCGCGATCTTGAGCCTCCCGCCAGCGGTGCCGAGGAGCTCGCGCGCGTGCTTGCGATCCAGGCCGCAGACCTCCATCAGGATGCGTTCGCTGCGGTCCCTCAGCTTGGCGTTGGTGGCGCGCAGGTCGACCATCAGGTTTCCGAAGGTCTTGCCTACGCGGATCATGGCGCCCGTGCTGATCATGTTGAGCACCATCTTGGTCGCGGTGCCGGCCTTCATGCGCGTGGACCCGGTGACCACCTCCGGGCCGGTGACCGGAACGATCGCGATATCCACCAGCGCCATCACTTCGGGTTGCGGCGGGCTGCACGCGATGATGGCCGTCGCCGCGCCCCGGCGCTTCGCCTCCTCGAGCCCGGCGCGCACGTAGGGCGTGGTCCCCGAGGCCGCGATGCCGACCACGAAATCGTCGGATCCCACGCCCCGGGCGGCGACGTCCTCGCACGCGGCCTCGGGACGATCCTCCGCGCCTTCCATCGCGGTGGTGAGCGCGGCCATCCCGCCCGCGATCACGCCCTGCACCATCTCCGGGGGCACCCCGAAGGTCGGCGGGCATTCGGAGGCGTCGAGCACGCCCAGCCGGCCCGAGGTCCCCGCTCCCAGATAGAAAAGGCGGCCGCCGGCACGGAAGGCCTGTTCCGCCAGCTCGATGGCGCGCGCGATGGGCTCGCGCTGTGTGGCCACCGCCTCGGCCACCGTGCGGTCCTCGGAGTGGATGAGGTCGACGATCTCCAGCGGCGTGGCGAGGTCGATCGCGGCGCTGCGCGCGTTGCGCTGTTCGGTGACCCTGGGATCCAGTGGGCGCGTCATTTGAGCCATTCCCGCGCCCAGGACAGGCCGTCGCAAGTGCGCGCGCGCGGGTTGTACTCACAGCCGACCCAGCCGTCGTAGCCCAGCTCGTCGAGCAGGCGCAGCAGGTACGGGTAATTCAGCTCGCCCACGTCGGGTTCGTGGCGCTCCGGCACGCCGGCGATCTGCACGTGCCCCACCCCGCCGATGTGCTTGCGGATCTTCATCGCGAGGTCGCCCTCGACGACCTGGCAGTGGTAGAGGTCCATCTGCACGCGCAGGTTGGCCGCGCCCACCTCGCGGCAGACGGCGTGCGCTTCCTCCTGCGTGTTGAGGAAGAAGCCGGGAACGTCACGGGTGTTGATGGGCTCGATCACCACCGTGATGCGCGCGGCAGCCGCCTCCCGCGCCGCATGGGCGAGGTTGCGCACGTACACCTCGCGGTGGCGCTCGCGGCTCTCGCCCGGCGCGATCAGGCCCGCCATCGCGTGCAGGCGGCGGTTGCCGATCACGCGCGCGTACTCGAGCGCGAGATCCACCGAGCGGCGGAATTCGTCCTCGCGGCCGGGGCGCGACGCGAGGCCGCGCTCGCCAGCGCTCCAGTCGCCCGGCGGCAGGTTGAAGAGCGCCTGCTCGAGGCCGTTCGCATCGAGCCGCGAGCGGATCGCCGCGGCAGGGTGCTCGTAGGGAAAGAGGAACTCGACGCCCTTGAACCCGTCGCGCGCCGCGGCGGCGAAGCGCTCCAGGAAATCGTGCTCCTTGTACATCATGGTGAGGTTGGCGGCCAGGCGTGGCATGGAGACTCCGGCTACCAGCGTGCGCCGAACGTTTGGCGCAGCGCCTCGATCCGGGCGTCGTCGAGCGGCGCCGCGCGGCACCCGCCGAGGAGCCTGTGCTTCGCCGTTTCCTCGAGCTGCTCGTGGACCGCCATCGCGGTGGCGGGCGCATCGTGCCAGACGTTGGGACCGAGGCGATCGAGCATCACGGCACGCAGCGGCGCGCCGCGCGCGGCGAAGCGCGCGATCGCCTCGGCGACCAGGTCGCCCACGCGCGGATCACCGGGGCGGTGGTACGCGATCAGCGGCACGTGTCCGACCTTCATGACGAAGTACGGGGTGATCGGCGTCACGATGTCCTCGGGTTTCCACACCCCTGCCAGGGACAGCG
>JBKJYC010000119.1:0-2890 GCA_046715885.1 Usitatibacter sp. | reverse complement strand
ACTCCGGCGGGGGCGGCAGGGGCACCGCGCGCACCGGTTGCGGGATGGAGGACGCGCGGGCGGGTTCCGGCGCGAAGATATGGCCGTCGGGCTGGGCGACGGGCTGCGTTCCGCACCCCGCGCCGATCGCGAGCAACGCGGCCGAGAATGCCGCGGAAAAGACGCGCATGCGTGCTGGTTTCGTGGGCGTAAGTAGTTGTTTTATGAAAGAAAGAGCCTAGCCGTTCCTTTATAGCCTACCCGCTGCGGAAAGGCAACGGAAAACCCCCCGCGAACGCAGCGAAATCGCGGGCTGTTTCGCCGCGTGCGCGTGCTCAACGCTTCTCGGTGCGGCGGGAGTCGTCGCGCAACCCGTCGAGCGGGCGGACGTAGGGCCGGAACTGCTTCAGCGTCGCGGGCATGGCATCGAGCGCGGCGAGGGCTTCGGCGCGTTCGTTGAACGTGCCGTAGAGCACGCCGATGCGCGGTGAATCGCGCGTGCCGGCGGGGAAGAGGTAAAGCGTTTCCGGCTTGAGCGCCCGACCCGCCTCGGCGAGGTAGTTCTCGAGGTAGGCCTTTTCGCGCGCGTCGGTGACCATCAGCTGTACGCCATAGCGTCCACCGGCGTTCGAGGCGAGGAGCTCGCGGCCCGCGGCCAGCCGCGAGGGCACGGCTTCAGCTGGCGCCTCGGTGACGACGGCAGCCGGTCTCACCTCCGCGACGGCGGGACTCGCGGGACGTGCGCCGACCGGCATCGATTTTTCCGGCGCGGATTTCGGAGCGGACGCGCCCGAGGCGACGGGTGCCGCAGTGGCCGTCGCGGCGGGCGATGGCGTCCCGGGCGATGCCGCCACGGCAGGCTGCGCACCCGGCGCCGGCGTTGCGGCCTGCCCCAGCAAGAACCCGATGCCCACCCCGACGACGAGGCCCACCAGCGCTGCCACGGCGACCGGCCGCGGCGATGTGCGGCGCGTGACGACGATCTGGGTGTCGGAAACCGCGGCGCGCGCGTGGTCCGGGCTCACGGTGTGCGTGCCCGCGGCGAACGCCGCGAGCAGTGTCTTGTCGGCGTAGATGTTGATGCGCCGCGTGAGGCCCTCCGATGCGTCGGCGATGATCGCGAGCGCCTCGGGACCGAAGAGGTCCGGGCCGTGGTATCCGGCGGCGCGCAGGCGGAAATTCACGTAGTCCTTCACGTCGCGCGGCGGCAGCGGAGCGAGCATGAAGGCGTGGGTGATGCGCTCCTTCAGCTGTCGCATGTGCGGCAGGTTCAGGTGCTCGTCCAGCTCGGGCTGCCCGAAGAGCACGATCTGCAGCAGCTTCTCCTTCTGTGTCTCGAGATTGGAGAGCAGCCGCACCTCCTCGAGCGTGGCGAGCGGCATCGCATGCGCCTCGTCGATGAGGGCCACCACCTGCTTGCCCTCGGCATGGACCTGGATCAGCCTGTCCTGCAGGAGCTTCACCAGCTTGGTGGTGTTGGCACCCGCGGTCTCCAGCCCCAGGTCCCCGGCGATGGCTGCGAGCATCTCGTCGCGCGAGAGGCTGGGCACCGCGAGGTAGATCGTCTCGACCTTCGCCGGCAGGCGCTCCATGAGGACCCGGCAGAGCATGGTCTTGCCGCTACCGACCTCGCCCGTGACCTTGACCATGCCCTCGCCCGCGGTGATGGCGTAGAGCAGCGCCTCCAGCGTGGCGCCACGATTGGCGCCCGAGAAAAAGAACTCGGTGTGCGGGGTGATGCGAAAGGGGGGTTCGCGCAGCCCGAAATGTTCGAGGTACATCGTCATCGTGATTTCGCGGGCGCTATCCGCGGCCTTCGCCCGGGTCGGATGCGGCGATCTTAGCACCGCCCCGGCCCGCCGCTTCGAGGCGGCCGTAGAGGGTCGAGCGCGAGATGCCGAGCAGCTTCGCGGCCTGCGACATGTTGCCCTGCGCGACCTCGATGGCGGCGTCCAGGTAGGCCTGCTCCACGCCCTTCAGCGCCGCGTCGAGGCTGAACGGGCGCCCGGAGGTGAGCTCCGAGCGCGCACGCGCGAGCGGATCGTCCACGCGCCGCTCGAGCAGCGTCGCATCGGGCGGCGCCAGCTCCGCCTCCAGCTCCGCGACTCCAACCCGGTAGCCCGCGTACTTCGCGGTGAGGCGGATCACGATGTTCTTCAGCTCGCGCACATTGCCTGGAAACTCGTAGGTGCGCCAGCGGCCGCGCGCCTCGGCGTCGAGCTCGATGGGTTGCGTGCCGGACTTCACCGCCAGCTCCGCGCGATAGTGCTCGAGGAGCTTCAGCTTGTCGTCGCCGAGGTCGCGCAGCGGCGGCACGGGCAGCGTGAACACGGAGAGCCGGTGGTAGAGGTCGGCGCGGAATCGGCCCTCGCGGATCGCCGAGCGCAGGTCGCGGTTGGTCGCCGCGACGATGCGCGCGCGGCTCACGCGCGTCTGCGTCTCGCCCACGCGCTGGTACTCCCGGTTTTCCAGCACGCGCAGCAGCTTCGCCTGCAGCTCGGTGGGCAACTCGCCGATCTCGTCCAGGAAGAGCGTGCCGTCGCCGGCGTCCTCGAAGTAGCCCGCCTTGGCGCCCTGCGCCCCGGTGAAGGCGCCCTTCGCAAACCCGAACAGCGTGGGCTCCACGAGGTTGGGCGAGATCGCCGCGCAGTTGAGCGCGAGGAAGGGATGGTTGGCGCGCGCGCTCAGATGGTGGAGCGACCAGGCGACGCGCTCCTTGCCGCTGCCCGACTCGCCTTCGATCAGCGCCGGAAACGACGAGGCGGCGTAGAGGTCGATCTGGCTGCGCAGCTTGCGCACGGCAGGGCTGTCGCCGACGATGGCGCGCGCCTCCTCGCCCGCGTCGCCGTTGCGCTCCAGGCCGGGAGATGCGAGCGCGCGGCCGAGCGCGGTGCGCAGATGCGCGGGATCG
>JBKJYC010000118.1:0-2790 GCA_046715885.1 Usitatibacter sp. | reverse complement strand
GGATGATAACCGGCCGGCTCCCTCTCCCTTGGGAGAGGGCCGGGGAGAGGGTTCATCAGATCAGGCGCTGCGCGCGCAGCGTGCCCATCACGTGGAGCATCGCGCGCTCGAACCAGGTGTAGGGGCGGTCGGACGCCGCGGGAGTGGAAGAAGGCCGTCGGATGATCGATTGCCGAATGATCCGGCCGATGTCAGTGCACGGCGCGCAACTCCCGTGCCGCCGCGACCATGTTCGTGAGCGCCTCACGCACTTCCGGCCAGCGTCGCGTCTTGAGGCCGCAGTCCGGATTCACCCAAAGGCGGCGCGGATCCACCACGCTCCCGGCCTTCTCCAGCAGGGCCACGATCTCCTCGCGCGTGGGAATGCGCGGCGAGTGGATGTCGTAGACGCCGGGGCCGATCTCGTTGGGATAGCGGAAGGCGCTGAACGCGTCGAGCAGCTCCATGCGCGAGCGCGAGGTCTCGATGGTGATCACGTCGGCATCCATCGCCGCGATGGCGGGCAGGATGTCGTTGAACTCCGAGTAGCACATGTGCGAGTGGATCTGCGTGGTGTCCGCGACGCCCGAGGACGAAAGGCGGAAGGCGCGCACGGCCCAGTCCAGGTATTCCGCCCACTGCGCACGCTGCAGCGGCAGCCCCTCGCGTAGCGCCGGCTCGTCGATCTGGATCACGCGGATGCCGGCGCGCTCCAGATCGCGCACCTCGTCGCGGATCGCGAGCGCGAGCTGCATCGCGGTCTGCTCGCGCGGCTGGTCATCGCGCACGAAGGACCATTGCAGCAGCGTGACCGGGCCCGTGAGCATGCCCTTCACCGGCCGCGACGTGAGCTTCTGCGCGTACGCGGCCCATTCGACCGTCATCGGGTCCAGCCGCTGCACGTCGCCCCAGAGGATCGGCGGCTTCACGCAGCGCGAGCCGTAGCCCTGCACCCAGCCGTTCGAGGTGGCCGCAAAGCCGATCAGCCGCTCGCCGAAGTATTCGACCATGTCGTTGCGCTCGGGCTCGCCGTGCACGAGGACGTCGAGGCCGAGGGATTCCTGGACCTCGATCGCGGACCGGATCTCCGCGCGCATCGCCTTGAGGTAGTCGAGATGCCCCACTTCGCCGCGCTTGTGGCGCGCACGTACCTCACGGATCCTGGTCGTCTGCGGGAAGGATCCGATGGTGGTCGTCGGAAAGAGCGGCTGGCGCAGATGCTCCTGCTGCGCGGCATGACGCGCGGGATAAGTGCTGCGACGTGCATGGTCGCCGGATGCGATGCGGGCGACGCGGTCGCGCACCTGCGGGTTGCGAACGCGGGGCGAGGCACGGCGTGAGTCCACGGCGGCTTTCGAAGTGGCCAACGCGTCCTTGATCGCGCCGCGGCCTTGCTCGAGCGCCATTCCGAGGAGCTTCAGCTCGTCCAGCTTCTGAGTGGCGAAGGCGAGCCAGCCCTTCACTTCGGGATCGAGCGCGGCCTCGCCCTCGAGATCGACGGGCACGTGCAGCAGCGAGCAGCTCGGCGCAATCCACAGGCGTTCGCCCAAGCGGCGGTGCGCGGGCTCCAGCGTGTCGAGCGCCGCTTCGAGGTCGGCTCTCCAGACGCCGCGACCGTCGATGACGCCGAGGGAGAGCACGCGATCGGCCGGCCAGCGGTCGAGGAATGTTGCGAGCTGCTCAGGCGCGCGGCAGAGATCGAGGTGCAGGCCGTGGACCGGCAACCGTGCGAGGCGCTCGGCATGCGTCGCGACGGATCCGAAGTAGGTCGCGAGGAGGATCTTCGGGCCGGCGCCGGCGATCACGCGATACGCTGCGTCGAGCGCGTCGAGCCAATCGGGCTCGAGGTCCGTAACCAGCGCGGGCTCGTCCACCTGCACCCACTCGACGCCCTGCGCCTCGAGACGCTGGAGCACGTCGCGATAGGTGGCGGCCAGCGCGGGCAGGAGCTGCAGGCGATCGAAAGCGGGATCGACGCTCTTGGAGAGCCGCAGGAAGGTGAGCGGCCCGACGAGTACCGGCTTCGGGACGATGCCGGCCTGCTTCGCGGCCTCGACCTCGTCGAAGAGCCGCGTCGATGCAAGGCGGAAGCTCGTTGCCGGCCCGAGCTCCGGGACGAGGTAGTGGTAGTTCGTGTCGAACCACTTCGTCATCTCGAGCGCCGGCGCCTGGTCGGAGCCCCGGGCGAGCGCGAAGCAGGTGTCGAGCCCCGGCTGCGGCGGCGCGCGGAAGCGCTCGGGAATGGCGCCGACCAGCATCGCCGTGTCGAGCACGTGGTCATAGAGCGAGAAGTCGCCGACGGGCACGAGATCGATGCCGGAGCGCGCCTGGCGCTCCCAGCGCTCGCGGCGGATGGTGGCAGCGGCGGCTTCGAGGCCCAGGGCATCGAGCTCGCCGCTCCAGTGGGCCTCGAGCGCGTGCTTCAGCTCACGGTGCGGGCCGATGCGGGGGAAGCCGAGGGTGTGGGTGCGGATGGACATAGCAGCCATGCTGATCCACACTGGTCCATGAATCCAATGATTTGTCCTCGGCTTCCCATGAATCGCATTCATAGCGCGCCGTGATCGAGATCCGCCAGCTCCGCACCCTCGCCGCCATCGCCGAGACCGGCAGCGTGTCGCGCGCGGCCGCTCGCGTGCACCTCACGCAATCGGCCGTCTCGCACCAGCTCCGCGTGCTCGAGCGGAGCCTCGGCGTGCCCATGCTCCTGCGCCGCGGCAACACGATCGCCCTCACCGATGCCGGGCGGCGCCTCGTGGAGCTGGGCCGCGACGTGCTGGAGCGCATCGCCGCCGCCGAGCGCGACATCGC
>JBKJYC010000117.1:0-6396 GCA_046715885.1 Usitatibacter sp. | reverse complement strand
TCTGGAAAGGCTCCATCGGCCAGGTGAACTACGCGATGTTCGACCATCCCGAATACAACGCCCTCTACGAGAAGGTGAAACGCCTTCCCGACGGGGCGGAGCGCAACGCGATCATGGCGCGGATGGTGAAGCTGATCCTCGTCTACGTCCCGTGGGTGTTGGAGACCTTCAAGGCGCAGAACATCCTGGTGCAGCCCTGGGTCCTGAACTACAAGAAGCACCCGTTCAACCACGAGCCGTGGAAGTACCTGGACATCGACCTCGAGCGGCTGGCACGGAAATGAAGTCGCGCGCGCTTGCCCTGGCATTCACCGCGACCCTGCTCCTCGCCGGTGTCGGATACTGGGCGTGGCAACGCATGGAGCCCCTGCCCGCGCAGCAGTCCTGGAAGGACCCGCCGCCCGCCCGCATCATCGGCTTCCGGCTCAACGTCGAGCGCACCGGCGGCCACAGCTTCGCCTTCTCGCGCGCCGAGCTCGAGGCCGCGCTGAAGGATCCGTACCAATTGACATACCTGGGGCGCATCGCCGCGGCCCCCGGAGGCCAGGGCGTGCAGGTCGTGGCCGCGCCGCTGGGCAGTCTCACGCAGCGCCTCGGTTTCCAGGACGGCGACGTGATCCGCTCCGTGAACGGCGAGGTCGTCACCACGCCGCGCGACCTGGCACGTGTGTATACGCGCTTCTACCACTTGCCCGGCGTCCAGGGCGAGGTGCGCCGCGGCGCGAAGACGCTCACTTTCTCGTACGTCGTGCGCTAGCCACCGGCGCGGTTAACATGGCGCATGGCCATCGCCACGCCGCCTTCTGCCACCAATGCGACCTCCCGTAGCGGCACGCTCGTCATCGCGGCGCTCGTGCTGGTGCTCGCGTGGCAGCTCGCTCATTGGACCTGGGTGTTCTTCGCACCGGCGCCGATGGCCTCGGCCGCGCTCGCCGACCAGGCCGCCGACCTGGCGGTGGCCGCGCGCCTGTTCGGCGGCACGGTGGGCTCGGGCGTCACCGCGGCCTCCTCCTCGAGCCTGCGCCTGAAGGGTGTGGTGGCGCCTACGCCGGGCACTGCCGCATCGGCGATCTTCAATACCGGCTCCGGCCGTGACCTGTCCGTGTACATCGGCAACGAGGTCGAGCCGGGCGTGAAGCTGGTGGAGGTGCTGCCGGATGCCGCCGTGGTCGCGCGCGCCGGCGTGCGCGAGCGCATCGCGCTCGAGACGCGCAAGGCCGGCACCGCGCCCGGCACCCGCTATGCGCCGCAAACGCCGCAGTTCCGCCTCAACGTGGCGGCCTCGGGCAACACCTACTCGCTCTCGCGCAAGCAGCTCGACGACACCCTGAAGGACCCCCAGCAGCTCAACCACCTCGGGCGCATCGCGCCGAATCCTTCCGGCGGGGGCGTGCGCATGGAGGCGGCGCCACCGGGGAGCCTCCCGGCTAAGCTTGGCCTGCAGGCCGGCGACGTCATCAAGAAGGTGAACGGCCAGGCGATCCTGTCGCCCGGCGACCTGGCGCTGCTCTACCAGAAGTTCGGCACCCTCTCCTCGATCCAGGCCGAGGTGCAGCGGGGCTCCACCACCCTGAACCTGTCCTACGCCATCCAGCCCTAGCCTTCCCTCGGGTTTTGGCGCAAAATGCCCGATAAATCAATGAGGAAGCCTCAAAACGTGACCCGGTTTCTAACTGTCCTTCCCGGTCTTCTGGTCGCCATGGCTCTTGCCGGCCCCGTCCTCGCCCAACGGGCCGAGGAGGAGAAGATCACGCTCAATTTCGTCAACGCCGACATCCAGTCGGTGATCAAGACGGTCGGCCAGCACACCGGCAAGAACTTCATACTCGACCCGCGCGTGCAGGGCACGGTGAACATCGTTTCCGACCGCCCCGTCTCGAAGGACATGCTCTACACGATCCTGTTGTCCACCCTGCGCGTGCAAGGCTTCGCGGCGGTGGAGGGCGACGGCTTCGTGAAGATCGTCCCGGAATCGGAAGCCAAGACGAGCGCCAGTCCCACGGGCGACGCGGCGCGGCGCGTTCCGGGGGACCGGATCGTGACGCAGGTCTTCCTGCTGCAGAACGAGTCGGCGGTGCAGCTCGTCCCGGTGCTCAGACCCCTGGTGACGGCCAACAACTTCATCGCCGCCTACCCGAACAACAACGCGATCGTGATCACCGACTACGCGGAGAACGTGCGGCGCATCGAGCGCATCATCCGCTCCATCGACCTGCCGTCGGGGGCCGACGTGCAGATCCTTCGCCTGCAGAACGCCTCGGCGGTGGATATCGCGCAGATGCTGCAGCGCGTCGTGCCCGAGACCGTGGCACCCGCGAACGCGCCCGGCACGCAGCCCAAGGCGGCAGTCGCCATCGACACGCGCACCAACAGCCTCATCGTGCGCGCCGACAATCCGGCGCTGATGAACCGCATCAAGACGCTCTCGCTCGGGCTCGACACGCCGGGCGCGGGCAATGGGAACATCTACGTCGTCTTCCTGCGCAACGCCGAGGCGGTGCGCATCGCGGACACGTTGCGCGGCCTGCTCTCGGGCAGCGAGTCCTCGCGCGCCACCACCACCTCGACCACGCCCCCGGGCGCCACCGCGACGCAGACCACCGCATCGCTGACCACTGGCGGCGCCGCGACGGCGAGCGCGGCGGCAACGCCCGCGCCCAGCTCGGTGATCCAGGCCTATCCGCCGACCAACTCGATCATCATCAACGCCTCGGAGCCCATGTACCGGAGCCTGCGCACGGTGATCGATTCCCTCGACCAGCGCCGCCAGCAGGTCTACGTGGAGGCCCTGATCGTCGAGGTCTCCACCGGCCTCGCCCAGGAGTTCGGCGTCCAGTGGCAGGGTTCGCGCAACATCGGCGGCGGCCAGACGCTGGTGGGCGGCACGAACTTCAACACCGGCATCGCCAACGCCACCGGCACCAACATCCTCGGCGCCGCGGCGAACTTCCCGTTCTCGCTCGGTTCCGGCCTGAACCTGGGCCTGATCGAGGGCACGCTCAGGATCCCCGGCACCAACATCGAGGTGCTGAACCTGCAGGTCCTCGCGCGCGCGCTGGAAGGCGAGACCGGCGCCAACGTGCTCTACACGCCCAACGTGCTCACCCTGGACAACGAGGAAGCGAAGATCATCGTCGGCCAGAACGTGCCCTTCGTCACCGGCAGCTTCACGCCCACCGCGGGCAGCGCCACCAATCCCTTCCAGACCATCGAGCGCAAGGACATCGGCTTGACGCTCCGGGTCACGCCGCAGGTCTCGGAAGCGGGCGCGGTGAAGCTGAAGATCTTCCAGGAGGTCTCCAACGTGACGCGCGACGCGCAGCTCGTGGGCTCCGCCGACATCATCACCAACAAGCGCTCGCTGGAATCCACGGTGCTGGTGGACAACGGGCAGATCGTCGTGCTGGGCGGGCTCATCCAGGACGACCACGGCATCACCTCCGAGAAGGTCCCGTTCCTGGGCAACATCCCCTACCTGGGCGCGCTCTTCAAGTACGAGTCACGCAACCGCAAGCGCACCAACCTGATGGTGTTCCTGCGCCCGGTCGTGCTGAAGGACGACAAGGCGGCCGCCACGCTCACGGCCGATCGCTACGAGTACATCCGCAATCTCCAGGGCGACATGAAGCTGCCGTGGACGGGGCTGCTGCCCGAAGAGCAGGCGAAGCAGCTGCCACCCTTCGACGCCGCCAAAGACAAGCCGCTCGGCAAATGACCGCGCCGCTCGAACGCACCGTGAACCCTCAGGACCTGGACCCGCAGACCGTCCGCCTCCTTCCCTATCCCTTCGCCAAGTCGAAGGGTGTCATCGCCGCGCGGGTGACCAACGGCGCGCTCGAAGTGTGGGTGCGGCCGTATCCCGCCGGATCCACGCTCTCGGAAGTGCGGCGCATGGCAGGCAAGCCCCTGCAGGAAGTGCTGCTGTCGCCGGAGGAGTTCGAGCATTGCCTGGCGCTGGCCTACACGCGCGAGCCCTCCGCGGCGGAGACGATCGTCGAGGACATGGGCGAGTCGGTCGACCTGGCCAAGCTGACCGCGCAACTGCCGGAAGTCGCGGACCTGCTGGAAACCGAGAACGACGCACCGATCATCCGCCTCATCAACGCACTGCTCACCCAGGCCGTGCGCGAGGGCGCCTCGGACGTGCACCTGGAAATCTTCGAGTCGCGCGCGCTGGTGCGTTTTCGCGTGGACGGGGCGCTGCGCGACGTGGTCGAGCCGCGCCGCGGGCTGCATCCCGCCATGGTCTCGCGCATCAAGGTGATGGCCGCGCTCGACATCGCCGAGAAGCGCCTGCCGCAGGACGGGCGCATCGCGCTTCGCATCGCCGGGCGCGCCATCGACGTGCGCGTGTCCACCATCCCGACGGCCAACGGCGAGCGCGTCGTGCTGCGCCTGCTCGACAAGCAGGCCGGGCGCCTCACCTTCGACGCGCTGGGGATGCCCGAGCGCACGCGCAGCGAGGTGGACGCGCTGATCCAGCAGCCGCACGGCATCTTCCTCGTCACCGGTCCGACCGGCTCGGGCAAGACCACCACGCTCTATTCCGCGCTCTCGCGCCTCGACCGCAAGACCCGCAACATCCTCACCGTCGAGGACCCGATCGAGTACGAGCTGGACGGCATCGGCCAGACGCCCGTGAACCCGCGCATCGAGATGACGTTCGCCCGGGCGCTGCGCGCCATCCTGCGGCAGGACCCCGACGTGGTGATGATCGGCGAGATCCGCGACCTGGAAACCGCGCAGATCGCGGTGCAGGCCTCGTTGACCGGGCACCTGGTCCTTGCCACCCTGCATACCAACGACGCACCCGGAGCCGTGACGCGGTTGATCGACATGGGCATCGAGCCCTATCTCCTCGCCTCCACGCTGAACGGCGTCCTCGCCCAGCGCCTGGTGCGCAAGCTCTGCCTGCAGTGCAGGACGCCCACCGAAGAGAGCGGCGAGCGCACCTACAAGCATGTCGGCTGCGCCGCGTGCAATTTCTCCGGCTACAAGGGCCGCACCGGGATCTACGAGCTGCTCACCGTCGATGACGACCTGCGCCGCCTGGTCCACGATTCCGCCGAGGAGCGCCTGCAGCGTGAGCACGCGGTAGCGCACGGCATGGTGCGGCTGCGCGAGGACGGCATGCGCTGGGTGCGGGAGGGTGTCACTTCCCTCGACGAAGTCCTGCGCGTTACGCGCATGTGAGATGCCGGGATTCAGGTACCAGGCTTACAACGTCGAGGGCAAGCTCCACAAGGGCGTGCTGGAAGCCGACAGCGCGCGCCAGGCGCGCTCGCAGCTGCGCGACCAGGGGCTCACGCCCTACCGTGTCGAGGTCATCGCGGCCAACGATCCCGCGGGCGGCTCGCGCTTTCGCGCCGTCTCGCTCAGCGCCTCCGAGCTCACCCAGCTCACGCGCCAGCTCGCCACTCTGCTGGAGGCCGGCCTCACGGTCGAGCAGGCGTTCAACGCCCTCATCGAGCAGGCCGAGAACGAGCGCATGCGCCAGGTGCTGGCGGCGCTTCGCGGCGAGATCCTCGCGGGCAACACGATCGCCAAGGCGCTGGGCGAGTTCCCGAAAGTGTTCCCGGAGCTCTATCGCACGCTGGTTGCCGCGGGCGAGACCTCCGGACAGCTGCCGCGCGTGCTCTCGCGGCTGGCCGACTACCTCGAGGAGCGCGGGCAGCTGCGCAGCAGGCTCTCGCTGGCGCTCATCTATCCGTTGATCGTCTTCGTGGTCGCGCTGGGCGTGGTCGGCGCGCTGCTGATCTATGTGGTGCCCCAGGTCGTGCAGGTCTTCCAGCATGCGCACCAGCAGCTGCCGATCATGACCCGCGTGCTGATCGCGTTCTCGGCTTTCCTGCAGGCCACCTGGGTCCTGTGGATCGGGCTCGCCGCCGTCGCCGCGATCGTGCTGCGCCTGATGCTGAAGCGTCCCGCTTCGCGCGCGGCCATCCATCGCTTCCTCTGGCGCTCGCCCGTCGTGGGCCGCCTGCTGCGCCACCTCGACGCGGCCCGCCTCGCGGCCACGCTCTCGATCCTGGTCGGCAGCCGCGTGCCCATCCTGCAAGCCCTCGAGGCGGGGACCGGCGTCATGACGCTGACACCGATGCGCGAGGCGCTCGCGACCGCCGCCCGCGGCGTGCGCGAAGGCATGCCGCTCGCGCGCGCCCTCGGCGCCACCGGGGCCTTCCCGCCGGTGATGGTCCACCTCATCGCCAGCGGCGAGGCGAGCGGGCGCCTCGACGAGTCCCTCGAGCGCGCCGCGCGCCAGCAGCAGAACGACATCGCCACGCGCCTGGCCGCCTTCGCCGCGTTCTTCGAGCCGGTCATGATCCTGCTCATGGGCGCGCTGGTGATGTTCATCGTGATGTCCATCCTGCTGCCCATCTTCCAGCTGAACCAGCT
>JBKJYC010000116.1:0-4075 GCA_046715885.1 Usitatibacter sp. | reverse complement strand
CCTCGCCGCTCCAGGGCCGATAGCGGCCCGCGGCGAGCCGCCCGAGCGTGGACTTGCCGCATCCCGACGGGCCGACCAGCGCCACGCGCCGTCCGGGTTCGAGCCGCAGGGAAAAATTCTCGATCAGCGCCGGCTTGCCGCGGTTGTACCCGAACGAGACGTTGCGAAACTCGAGCGTGCCGGCGGCCGGTCCGGGCTCGGCTCGTGGGGCCTCGGGTTCGAGCGAGACACTGCCTTCCTTGCGGTAGTGGAGCACGTCGTCCAGGCGGGCGAGGTCCCCGGAGAGCGTCTGGAACTGCTGCGTCGCGCTGAAGAGCGCGTGCACCGGCGCCGTGAATCCCGCAAGCAGGATCTGGAACGCGACCAGGTTTCCCACGGTGAACGAGCCTTCGATGATGCGCATCGTTCCCAGCCCCAGCACTGCCAGGTTCGCGACCAGGGACAACAGCCCCGGGACCTGGCCGAGCGTGAGGGCGAGCCGCTGCGCCTGACTCGAGGCATTGGCGAGCTGGACCTGCAAACCGATCCACCGCGTGAACAGCGCCTGCTCCTGGCCCGCGGCCTTGATGCCCTCGATGTTCGCGAGGCCGCCGGCCGCCGCGCCCGCGAGCTTGCCCGCGCGGACCGAGAGCTGCTGGGAGATCTCCGCGGTGCGCTCGGCCAGCATGCGCCACACGAAGAGCTCCAGGACCAGGCACGCGACCACCAGCAGCGCCAGGCCTGCCTCGAGCTGCACCATGAGGATCAGGTAGAAGCTGGCGGTGAGCAGGCTCAGGGCGAGGAACGACAGGTCGGTGGACACGGTCTCGGCGACGCGCTCGTTCAGGTCGACGCGCGAGGCGATCTCGCCCGCCGAGCGCTGGACGAAGAATTCCATCGGCAGGGAAAGCGCGTGTCCGAAGAAGCGGCGCGCCGCCGCGGCAGCCGCGGCGCCGTACGTATCCATCAGGAGGTGCGCCTGCAACCACAGGATGGCGGAGCGGGCCACCGCCGCGAGGGCGAGGCCCGCCAGCAGCGGCATCGCGACCCCGCCCATGCGCGCCACCAGCACCTCGTCGATGAACTGGCTCATGAGCCACGGCAGCACCAGGCCGGGCACGACGAGGAGCACGCCCAGCACCACGGCGAAGGCGATGGCCGGATGCATGCCCTCGAGGTATTGGCCCAGGGAGCGCAGGACCGAGGGCTTCTCCCCGCCCGGCTTGAACTCCGCGCCGCGCTCGAACGTGAGCACCACTCCGGTGAACGAGGAATCGAATTCCTCGGCGCCGACCTTGCGCCGGCCCAGCGCCGGATCGTTCAGCCAGGCCTCGCCGCCCTCGAAACCCTCCAGGACCACGAAGTGGTTGAAGTTCCAGAAGAGGATGGCGGGCAGCGGGAGCTCGCC
The DNA here is from genome assembly GCA_046715885.1 of Usitatibacter sp. Lineage (GTDB taxonomy): Bacteria > Pseudomonadota > Gammaproteobacteria > Burkholderiales > Usitatibacteraceae > Usitatibacter. The sequence continues at coordinate 2,688 of JBKJYC010000116.1, read as the reverse complement.
CAGCTCCGCGGTCTCCTTGCGGAAGCCGCGGGCCACGAGCCCGTAGGTGCGCGCCGCGCGAAGCAGGTTGCCGGCCTTGCTGCCGTCGCGGCTCACCCCGCACTCCACGCGCAGCACCTCCAGCGGGACCCAGCGGCCGTGGAAGGCGAGCACCATGCCGAGCGCCGCCGCGCCGCATTCGACGCTCTCGAGTTGGAGGACCGTCGGTACGCGACGGATCGCGGTGGTCAGCGAGCCGTCAGCAGCCATGCCGCGAAGACGGCGACGACGAGGAGGATGGCGCCGAGCGCGGCCAGGAGCGGCCGCGGATAGCCGAGCAACTGCAGGCGCGCGTCGAGGCGTTCGGGGGACGCGAGGCGGGCGAGAGCCGCGTCGCGGAACAGCGCGTTCTTCTCCACCGGCATCGCGTCAGCCCGCCAGGCGCTTCAACATCCGGTCGAAGCGCGCGCCGGCAAGATGGACGGTATCGAGGAGGTCGTCGTGCAGCTCGTCCTTCGCATGCTTGTCGAGCGTGGCCGCTCCGTAGCCCATGCGCAGCGTGGTGTTGCGCATGCGGTCGGCGAGGAATACGCACAGCGCGCGGTAGAAGCGCGCGGCGAACGCGAGGTCGGAAGCCAGCTTCTCGCGCACCTTGGCGTCGGGGATCTTCAGGATGGTCGCGTCCGCGTCAGCTTGCACCGACACGACGGTGGGTTCCGGATCGACGAGGGACATCTCGCCCACCACCTCGCCCGATTCGAGGAGCCGGATGACGTCGCCATCCGGGGTCCTGATCGCCAGCCGGCCGTCGAGGACGAAGTAGATGTTGTCGACGCGCGCGCCATGCGGGATCAGGGTCGCGCCCTTCTCGATGTGGATGCGCTCTCCGGCCTTCGCCAGCCACTCCACGTCGCCGTCGGTGAGCTCGCTGAAGATCAGAAGGACTTTGCGCATGGCTGTCTCGCGGGGTTCGGGCGAGGATAGCACCGGCTCGCGGGGCACCGGCGCATACTATGTGAAACCGGGGTCGTTCAAGAGGTAAGCGGTCTCCTACCGCATTGAACGAGATACGCTGACACCGTTTTACTGACGGACAGCGATAATGTCCCAACTATAAAGTTCCAGAGGCGCATCGTGAAAGAATCGCTGAAATCCGCCGCCCGCCCGCCCCGGTAGGAATGCTGCGCATGCGCCTCCTTCACGTCCTCCTCCCCGCCCTCGCGCTGGCGCTCTCCTGCACCTCGGCATGGCCGGCGCCGCCCGTGCGTGTCGCGACCAATACGGGGATCGGCGGTGTTGCGGTGGGCAATACCTTGCTTTACCCGGCAAATTCCGACGCAGCCGGCCGCGAGCTCTGGCGGACCGATGGAACCCCCGCCGGCTCCGTGCTGGTGCGGGACCTGCGTCCGGGAGCCGCGAGCTCGTATCCCAGCAATTTCGTGGCCGCCGGCGGCGTGGCGTATTTCACCGCGCACGTTGCGGACAACGCCTACGCCCTTTGGAGAAGCGACGGCACGGCGGCCGGGACGACGAAGGTCACCGACCTTCCGGTTCCGGGGGTTCCGATCCTGCTCCAGCCCGTGGGTGGGTTGGTCTACTTCAACTTGATCGAGTTCGGCGATTGGTCGGTCTGGCGTTCGGACGGCACGGCGGCCGGCACTGAGAGAGTGATCGGCGGTTTCACCTACGTGGCGGACGAGTTCACCGCGGCCGCGGGCAAGGTCTTCTTCAGCGTCGATGACGGCGTGCGCGGGGAAGAGCTCTGGATGACCGACGGCACCTTCGAGGGCAGCGGGCTGGTGAGGGACATCAACCCGGGAAGCGGTAACGGGTTGGTTCTCGGCCTTCGTGCGGTGAACGGCAACCTGCTTTTCGGGGCGATGAATTTCTCGCAAGGCTCGCAAGTCCTGGGCCTCTGGCGCTCGAATGGCACCGAATCGGGCACGCAACCGATAGGGATAGCTCCCATCACGTGGGATATGGGCCCGGTGCTCGGAAATGCCGTGCTCCTGACCGCCTCCGACGACGCGGGCTCGGAACTCTGGCGCAGCGACGGGACCGTCGCCGGATCGTACCGGGTCAGCGACCTCCTGCCGGGCGCGTCCTCCCAGCCTCGCGATTTCGTCGAGCATCAGGGCGTGGCGTACTTCAGCGCCATGTACCTGGCCAGTGGGCAAACGACGCTGTTCCGGAGCGACGGCACGGCGGCGGGAACCGCGCGGATGACGCCGGCCCTGCCGGCCGGCTCGAGCCTGGTGCGCGCCCTGGGCGGTGCGGGAGAGGAGATCTTCTTTCTCGTCCAGGAGGGCCCGAACGCGCGCGCCATCTGGGTCGCCGATCGCAGCCTGCAGATCGCCCGCCAGCGGGTGCAGTTCCCGGCCTCCGGCCAAAACCCCTATTTCTGGTCTCACGTCGCGCCGGGCGGGCTCTACTTTTCCATCGAGGTAGGCGCCGGAACCGGAGCCACCGAGCTGTGGTTCGTGCCGACGGAAGGTTTCGGCGCGGACGCTGACGGCGACGGCGTTCCGAACGCCGTGGAGCCTGGCGAGGGACTGAATCCGCTGGTGAAGGACAACAACGTGTTCGGGCGCGCGCGGCTCTTCGCGATGCAGCAGTACCGCGATTTCCTCGGCCGCGAGGGCGATGCGGCTGGCGTGCAGACCTGGACCAACCAGATCGACGGCGCGGCGATGACGCGCGCGCAGGTGA